>JBAYIY010000002.1 GCA_041665365.1 Patescibacteria group bacterium | reverse complement strand
CCCCCTCCACCGCCGCCTTCCCCGCCGCCTCCACCGCCGCCTTCACCGCCGCCTTCACCGCCGCCTTCACCGCTTGGACTTACCCGTGAAGTGGGTTGTTTCTGAGTAGGTTTTTTATTTGTCAAGGCCGGTGACAATTCAGCTGTAGCCGCACTAGAAGCGTTATCAAAACTTTTCGCCGTGCCTTGATTCACATTGTTTCGGAGTTGTTCAATGGCCACAGTAATAGTGACCGTCGAATTTGGTGGTAGATTGGAAATATCATTAGTCAGCGCTGTCATTAACTGGTTACGTAATTCCGGAGTAACCGGAACAGGTAGTTGGTTCAAACCTTGATTGATAGCATTACTAATGTTGAACATAATAGGTAATATCGGCTATGACTTGTTTACATTCATTAAACAAAGCCTGAATCTGAGTTGGTTTATCACTATCAGAAATTGTAAAAGATAATTGGATAATACGGGCACGATAGTAATATATTTTCACCAACTCAGCCACAATCTGGTTAAAGTATTGTTCTTTAACCCGTGGGTCAGTGAGGTTTTGTATAATTGGTAGCTGGTCTAATAAATGATTAAACTCAGCTGTAATTTTGTGTGCTTGCGGTATGTTTGAAAACCACTTTGGTTGTTGTATATCATCATCACTGACAGTGGCCTGGCTATCCCTTTTCGCTGCCGCTAACTGATGTTGCCATTGATCCATGTTCAGATTATAGCATTATTTCTGCGGAGAGGGAGGGATTCGAACCCTCGGTACCCGTGAAGGTACTGCAGTTTTCAAGACTGCTGCGTTCAACCGCTCTGCCACCTCTCCAAATTATACCTGGCTATTGCGGATTTATCCTGCGGAGAGGGCGGGATTTGAACCCGCGAGGGCGGTAAAGCCCTACCTCGTTAGCAGTGAGGCGCTTTCGACCACTCAGCCACCTCTCCAGGCAGTCGTGAGTATAGTGAAATAGACGCTTTTAGGCAAGTGATATATACTGGAGTCATGATCGGAGAAAATACAAAATATGGTCGCATTTTGGCTGAATGGAACATCCCTGAGTTCATTCAATATGAACACACGATTGGTTGGTATATTGTTGTGGGTGGTTTAGGAATTGTGTTATTAATTCAGGCACTGGCCACAGGAAATTTCTTATTTGCTATTATCATTTTGTTAGCCGCCGCCATTGTTTATATGCATGAACGGCGGCATCCGGAGATGCTCGAGTTTATGATTTTAGAAGGTGGCATTATGCTGGGTACAACTTATTATCCCTATAAAGATCTCAAAACTTTTTGGGTAATTTACGAACCAGGCGTGAAACTGCTATATTTTGGTGTTAATCAAGTGCTGCGTAAAGAATTGCCGATTCACTTAGAAGAACAAAACCCACTAGTGATTCGGCGCATATTGCTCAATTATTTAGAAGAAGATATTGATAAGGAAGATGAGTCAACCGAGGAGGCTCTTGCCCGCTTCATGCGTTTATAGTAGCATACTAGAGCTTAACAGCGTGTTTTGCCCTCGTAGCTCAGTGGATAGAGCGTTCGGTTGCGGTCCGAGAGGTCATAGGTTCGATTCCTACCGAGGGCACTAGGTAAGAAGTAAATAGTAAAGCGGTTTCAAGAAGTGGATACTATTTCAGTGCTTTTAAAATTGGCTGAATAAGCTAACACCGCCACTTGTACTTGTTTAGCACCAGCTTGATAAAGTAAATTTGTACAAAGTTGTGTAGTAGTTCCTGTCGTATAAACATCATCGATTAACAAAACCCTCCGGCCAGTAATATACTGGGCGTAGGGTTGGTTAATTGTAAATGATCCGGTTAAGTTTTTTAGTCGGTCTTGGCGGTTCAAAGTGGCTTGAGCTTGGGTGGCTCTGATTTTTTTCAAAGCCGGCCAAACGGGTTTAGGAAATTGTTCAGCAATAATCTGAGCTTGATTATAACCACGCGCCCAACGTTTTTTCCAATACATCGGTACAGGCACAATCACATCATAGCTAGCCTCCGGAATGCGGTGGGCGAGGGTTTGTCCCAAAATAACAGCGATTGGTTTACCGCCACCATATTTCATGATGTGCAGCGCCTTTTTCAAAACCGGATGATGGTATTCTCCGGGTAAATCTGGAATACAATGTGCACACAACCACACATCGTATGTACCACACCCCAAACATTGAATCGGGAATAATATCCCAATTAACCATGGCCACATAAATATTTTTTTGGGTTATTAATTATATACCGTTGAATATTATGAAATGCCTGTTCATTACGAATGATATGTTCATAATATCTGGGTTGCCATTGGAAACCGGATTGATGTTGTCGACACCAACGGGTGACGGCGGATTTGTATTGATTAACAATCATCGGTATCGATTGGGATATTGGTTTTGAAAATTTATTGAATTGATGATCATAATGTTTGATTTGATCCGCGTGTAGAGACATGCCATGGCATGTCTCTACCGGTTCACGAATCCATATGATTCCATGCATATGATCCGGCATAATAACAAATACATCCAATGATACATTTGGAAAATGTTTGGGAATATCAAACCAATATCGATGCGCCATGGTACCGATGTTCGATAAACACATATATCCGTTTTTTATATAACCAAACGGTTCTCTATACCGTTGTTCGACGCAAATGGTAATAAAATAATAACCAGGTGTGCGATAATCCCAATTTGATAATCTAATCGATTCTACACGATATCTGCCTTTGTATAACATAAAAACGCCCCCTCACATTGGGCGGCGCTTTCTCATAACGATATTATCACAGACAATTATTTTGTGCAACAGATCGTAGAGACGTCCCGCCGGGACGTCTCTACGATCTGTTATCTATTTATTATTTAACCGTCAAGTTTATGGCACCATTTCTAAAACCAATGGCCACGGTATTACCGGCCTTGGCTTTATCCGCCAACATATACTCCGCGAGTCGGTTTTCGATGTGTTCTTGAATTGTGCGACGAATGGCGCGGGCGCCTTGTTGTGGGGTGTAACCAATGGCGGCAATGTGTTTCACCAACTGTTTGGTGTAAGTGAGGGTTAATGATTTTTCTTTAGCTCGGTCACTTAATTCTTTGAGTTGTAATTCCACTATTTGTTGGATCGCCGTTAGATCCAATGGTTTAAAGACAATGGTTTTATCGATGCGGTTAAGAAATTCCGGACGAAACTGACGGTTTAATTCTTGTAAAACTTTGTCTTTTACCACATCATAACCCGGTGTGATTGTGGTGGTATGAGCCGAATTAAAGCCAAGAGCCGCGTGATCTTGAAATTCACGCAGACCAATATTTGACGTCATGATAATAATCGTATTTTTGAAATTCACTTGTTTACCAGTGGCATCAGTTAGGTGTCCTTCATCCAGAATTTGTAAAAGCACATTAAAAATATCGCGGTGTGCCTTTTCAATTTCATCAAATAAAATTAAACTATATGGCCGGTGACGCACTTGGTCGATCAGTTTAGAACCCTCTTTGTAGCCGACATAACCGGCTGGAGCACCAATCAGTTTTGAAGCGGTGAAGGGCTCGGAAAATTCAGACATATCTAAGCGAATCAAGCTTTTTTCGTCACCAAACACGGTGGCGGCTAAAGTTTTAGCCAGTTCAGTTTTACCCACTCCAGATGGACCTAAGAATAAAAACGACCCAATTGGTCGATCCGCCTGCGTTAAGCCAGCGCCAGAGCGCCGGATAAACTCAGCTACCGCCGTAGTGGCTTCAGTTTGACCAACAACGTGCTCATTTAAGATGTTCGCTAGATTCAGTAAATTTTTCTTTTCAGGAGCCAACAGATTCTGGATAGGTATTTTTGTAATGCGTGCTACCACAGTGGCGATATCTTCAGCTGACACTGTTCCTAGTACCAGTTGATCTTCCTTGGTAATACGTTTTTCGAGTTGAGCTAATTGGCTACGTAAATCAGCTTCCGTTTTTTTGTCTTGTTGCACCGCTTTTATTTTTTCGGTGAGATCACGATAGGCTTCGTCCAACGGGTTAGCCGGACGACGGATGCGCAGGCGAGCGGCACCTTCATCAATTAAGTCAATCGCTTTATCGGGTAGCCATTTATCTTGAATATAGCGCACGGATAATTTTACCGCGGCTGTGATGGCTTCATTGGAAATGCGCACATGATGGTAAGTTTCATAGCTGTCTTTAATGCCTTGTAATACCTTAATGGCATCTTCCATACTTGGTTCTTCTACAATAATGGGTTGGAAGCGTCGTTCTAAAGCTGAATCAGCTTCAATATAACGGTGATATTCTTTTAGGGTAGTCGCGCCAATACAACGAATTTCACCGCGGGCTAAACCGGGTTTTAAAATATTAGCTGCATCCATTGTGCCACCACCACTGCCGGCTCCAACCACAGTATGAATTTCATCGATAAATAAAATAATATCTGGGTTATCAGCCAATTCTTCAAGAATTTGTTTAAAACGTGCCTCAAATTCACCACGAAACATGGTGCCGGCTACCACCAAACCTAAATCCAGGCGAAAGATAGTTTTATCTTGCAATACGATTGGGACAGATCGATTAACGATCCGTTTGGCTAAACCTTCCACAATGGCGGTTTTGCCCACACCTGGTTCACCTAACAACACTGGATTATTCTTCGTGCGGCGCGATAGAATGTGAACCAATCTTTCAATTTCATCATCTCGGCCCACCACTGGGTCAATCTTATTTTGTACATTGGGTTCAGTTAGATTAGTTCCAAAAAAATCTAGCGCCGGTGTTTTTGAAGTTGGTTCTTCGGTTGGTTCACCTGGCTGTGATTGTTTTACTTCGGCCAGTTCTTCCTTAAACAGAGCGGCCATATCTGGAAAGCGTGAGGTACTATTTAACAGATTGATAACTTGTTGGCGTAATTGGGCAGTATCGACATGTTGATCATGATAAGTCTGTTCCAGGAGTTCATCGGGCAACTCAACTAAGCTAAGCAGTAAATGCTCGGTGCCGATAAACTTGTGTTGATGTTCAAACGCCACTACCGCCGCATGTTCCAGTACGCGCACTGTGTCATCGGCTAGTTGCGGCAGAGCATAACTGGCTTGATTGTTAGACTCCGCCAATTTGTTTAATACAATATGAAGTTGTTCTGGCGTGATGGCATTTTTTTCCAGCAATTCATGCGCGACACTGCCGGTTTGTTCACTTAAACTAATCAATAAATGTAACGGCAAAACAAACGGGTGTTTCAGCCGAATCGCCAAATTAATCGCTCGCACCAAAGTATTTTTTAGGTTGGTGGTGAACTTATTGAGAATGTCCAGCGCCATTGAACTCTTGGTAGACAAAATAATTATAGACTGTCAGTAAAACAGTGCCGAAAATATAAGACAGTATTCCTCCCACAGAAGGAATGAATTGTAAGACAAATGACACTAATATAATAATAGTAGCAATCAGGAGAACGCGCATGACCACTGATACAAGATGATGCCAGACTAAATTAATACTTTTTAATATGGCCGGCCAAGCTTCAATATTTTGGTCAATCAAATAGTATGGAGCAAACTGTAACAATATCGCGTAACTGATTAACGCTAAACTCGGGACAATATTAGATAATGTATCCACTGTTGTGCCGATCAAACCAATGTTGAACAAACCAATCACAGTGCTGATGAGCATAATAATTAAAAAGCTCCCAATTTCAATTAAAATGGCACCCACAATAACGATGATTGATAATACAAAATATGACCAAAAATATTTAACGGTTTTGGGTAATAGATTGGTTAAGGTGATTTGATCAGTCTTAATAGTAATAAGCGGTCCAGCGATCCACCCCATAATATTGATTGCCAATACTATTACGGCCGTGATCAAAAATGAATAGGTGAGTGGATTACCAAAAGAAAAGAGTTGCACAAACTCGTCGTATGATGCGGTGCTTTTAATGCGATTAATGGTAACACCAATCGTCAGCCATAATAAAACATAGGATAGTAGCAGGGGCACAGCACTGGCAATTACTAACAGTAAAAGGTGCTTTCTAATAAATGAGGCGGTGTTTTGAAATAGGGTAGCGATCATACGGGTATATTACGCCATTGTGCGCAAGGCGGCAACGCGGTCAGCAATGGGTGGGTGAGTGGAAAACAAATTGGTCCACCGGCGTTTTTTGCCAAACGGGTTAGCAATAAACAAATGAGCCGTAGCACCATCGGCGTGTTGCATGGGCTGAGCGGCCTGGTCGATCTTTTCTAAAGCACGGGCTAAACCATCTGGAAAGCGGGTGAGCAGTACTCCGGAGGCATCGGCGAGAAATTCTCGTTTGCGTGAAATGGCCAGTTGAATGAGCTTGGCTATGAGAGGGGAAAATATTAGTAAGATAATACCCAGTAGGAAAAATATCAAACCTAATTGATTGTTTTTACGATTACCACCTAAACCACCAATGCGAAAAAAAATCTGTGCCATGATACTCACAATTCCTACACACACAATCACTACTGTCATCAACCGGGTATCGTAATTTTTAATATGTGATAACTCGTGCGCCACCACACCTTCCAGTTCTTCATTTTTCAGTAATTGAATAATACCAGTAGTAAAAGCCACCGAGGCATGTTGTGGGTCGCGTCCCGTAGCAAAAGCATTGGGAGCACTATCTTCAATTAGATAGACTTTGGGCATGGGAATTCCAGCGGTAATAGCGACATTTTCCACTAAGCGATATAAGTAGGGATTTTGTTCTTGAGTAATCGGACCATGTGCACCATTGGTGAGCAAAGCCACTTTATCACCGCCATAATAACTAAATAATGCCATTACTACAGCGATAATAACGGATAATACTACACCGCCAATCCCACCTTCAAAACCATAAGATAAAATAATACCGAGTAAAACAATACCAACAAAAAACATCACCACCAACAGGTTACTTTTAAATTTATTCGCAGAAATTTGTTTGTAAGCGGTCATCAGAATTTCACCGACACATTTTCGCGCTCAGCCGCATTCTCTATTTCAAAAAACTCCCGGGCTTTAAAACCCAAACTTGAAGCTACCATATTTGAGGGGAAGACTTGCATTTTGATGTTGAAATCACGCACCACACCGTTGTAGAACCGGCGCGCCGCTTGGATTTTATCTTCGGTATCGGCTAATTGATCCATTAACTGCACCATAGTTTGATTAGCCTTCAAATCCGGGTAAGCTTCAAAGGCTACCCGTAAATTACCCAATAAATTACCTAAATTACCTTCAGCTTTGGCTAAACCTGCCGTATCACCACTGGCTTGTGCCGACATAGCTGTCGAGCGCGCTTTGGTGATATTTTCCAACAAGGTGCGCTCATGCGTCATGTATCCTTTGGTACTTTCTACCAAATTTGGAATTAAATCATGGCGGCGTTTTAATTGTACATCAATATCTGACCAACCTTCATCAACCTGATTTTTTAGTTTGATTAAACCGTTGTAAATCATTACTACCCACAGTACTATCAAGACGATAGCACCGAGGATGATAAATAGGGGAATCATGAACATATGTTTGTTTGTTAGGAATTAGTTATTTTGCTATCTATTATTTTTTGCACTTTTGTCACGTGTTTATCGGTGGCGGTTTTAATATTTTCTTGAGTATATACCGTGATATAGTCACCGACTAATAAATCAGCTGGTGTAATGTCAGTTTCTATGGCTGAGGGTGAATTGTATTCATCTACACCGGTGGCGAGTGTAGCATATAAGGTGGCATCTGTCAGGATAAAACCAATATTATCCACAGTGATATGATCTTTTGTAATGGTTGTGATCTTACCAGTATAACTGTGTATCTCGAAATCACCACTGGCGGCCTCAAGTGAAGAATCAGGACGCAGGCGATCAACAATCTCAGCCTGAGTGATCTCTTTGTTTATATCCGGCTCGCTATTTAAGTTAATACTTGGTGGTATAACTACAAATCGATCGCGGTAAGTGTAGCCTAAACCAATACCCAGCACGAAGGCCAGTAAGATCACGATTATAGTCAGATTCCAACGACGTAGCACCAGGTGATTATAATACGGATTTGTGTTATAGTAAATGGCATGAAACGGGGAGTATTATTAACTCTATTATTAGTTGTCTGGCCGGCCACCAGTTTTGCTACTTGGGTTGACCCAACCTGTGATCCAGCCACTGATCCGACAACATGTAATATTTTACCCCCACTCAATGTTTCTAGTGTCACTCAAGCTAAAGACGGCACCTTGCAATTAAATGGCAATGAAGTATCCGACACGTTTACTTTTTCTGGTTTGGCCGCTAATTTTTCAATAACAGCTAATTCGATTGATGATGCTGAGGTATCAGATACATTGACTGCCTCGAAATTTGTTGGTCCAGGTTCAGCTAGCCCAGTCGTTGATCTTGATACTTTAGAAGTGAACGGTACATTACCATCCGGTTCTGTCACCGATGTGTGGGTGAATACAACCGGTGATACTATGACCGGTACTTTGGATATTGAGATTCCTAGTTCTTCTTCAGATAAAGGGATTAATATTCTGTCACAATCAACTACTAGTAGTGCCATCGCCTTGAGTGTTATGACAACCGATGCTGTGGCCAAAGCTGTCTCGGTGGTTAATACAGCCACGTCTGGTTACGGAGTTTATTCACTGGCGCTTGGTACCAGTGGTATTGGTGTGTATGGCAATGGTTTTTCTACTGGAGGCACAGGTGTGTATGGTACTGGGGAAGCCTATGGTGTGAAAGGAACTTCCACCGATGGAAATGCAGGTTACTTTTCAACTACTGGCAATCAATCTACCACTGTTTATGTATCAAACACAGGAACACCATCCGAGACTCCGTCTTATGGCGTAGATATTAGTACCGTTGGTGCTATAGGTATTAGAGCCCAAAGTGATAGTGGTACAGCTGGTTATTTTAAATCTACTACCGGTGCAGCCGGTGAATTTGAATCTTCGAATAATATTGCTGGTAAATTTACTGCCACCTCAGGCACGGCAGGTTATTTTAAATCCACTTCTGGTACAGCCGGAAATTTTATCAGTACCAGTGGTACAGGTGTAAATGTAGACGTAGGGGATTTCGGTAAAGCCATCGAGGCTAACGAAGGGGATATTCACAATGCCGGTAGCTTTACTGGTGGGCAGTTTTATCCGAATGCTTTAGCTGGTAACGGAGCCTTTCCAAATGTTGCCCTTGAGGTGTTTAGCAGTAAAGATGTTAGTGTGTATCATCCGTTTCAAATTGTTTATGATGGTAATCAAGTTTTTTTAGCGACGTATCATGATACTGCCACAGGTACTTTTCAAATTTATGATCAATCAACTGGTGCACAAATTCGGTCTTATGATCATGACTTGGTAGCGAGTATTGCCGGTATGACAACGTACGGTAAATACGTTTATGTGTTTGATAGTGGCTCGGATAGTTTTTTTCGATACAATCGTTTATCTGGTGTGACGGTAAGCGGTGGTACAACCGGTGCGACCACTTATCCTACGACGGTGGCGAGTGATGGTGAAGTGATGTGGATTGGTACAGCCACCACTTTACAAACTTGGACGGGTTCTGGCACTCCCACTACGCGTGTATCTAGCTTAAATAGCATTACTGATATTATTACTACCGATAAGTATATTTATGCCAGTTCCAGTAGTGCTGGAGTAATATATAAAGTATTACGAGCCAGCCCTTATACTAAATCAACTATCACTACCGGTGGATTGCCGGTTGGTAAAATGGTTTATGATGGACAATATATTTGGGTAGCTGATAACGGTGCTGGTTTGATTAGAATAAATACAGCGAATAGTAGCTTAACTACTTATAGTGTCTCGAGTGGGGGATATTATCCAAAAACGTTGGCCTTTGATGGAGTTAATTTATGGATTGGTTTTAATGGTCCATTGATCGGTAAATATAATATCGCTAGTGGTACTATAGTTGATACTGAAACATTAACGTATGGTGGATCTGGCCCACTAATTAGTAGTATATTATTTGATGGGACATATATCTGGGCAGGCGTTTCAAGTAGTACTGGTGGATATCTTTACCAACTACCGGCCGGTACTGGTCATGGTACAAGTACAACTACTATTAGGCGCGGGTTGATGATGTACAATGTCGATGGTAATCCATATTGTGTTTATTTGAACAGTTCCGGTGCACTAACAACTTCAGCTACTACAACCAATTGTTTGTAAAAAAATATCAGGGTGTAGTATGACAGTTGGCTTGACATAATGGCTTATTTTTGTTCAGATTGTCTTGTATTTAGTGTTCTTTAATAATCCATCACGGCATTTCCGGAATGGTTTCTGTTGTCTGATGGTGCAACTATGATTTGAGCTAATCCCAAATCATGATTGCACTATCAGAACCTAACCATTTCCGGTTCGGGTTCTCGCATAGGAGAAATAAATCATCATGTCACGCTATTTCGTGGTCTCTTTCGTTTTTTGTCTTTCCTGTGTTGTCGAGGGGATGACCTTCCCTGTCGGCACTGATACCGCTTTTGATACCGCCACCGACGACTCCCCGGATTGCTTGGCCGGGTCGAAGTCTTTTTTCGTCGTCGTTGACGGTGGGGAGCACGCGCCCCAGTACGTCGTTGTTTTTCCGAACGAAATTTCGTTGACCACCCACGACGGGTGGCTCGAGGTGTTGTCGGGAAACGACTGGGGGCTGTCCTTCCGGGTCATCACCCCGGACGGTATTGAACTCTCCACCGAAGAGGTGGTGGAGATGTTCCAGGTTCTCCCGGTTTGGGAGGATTACAGCACCGGGCCGAGCCTGGTGCCCGAGCCCGACCCACCATGGGTCGACTGGGTCTGCCCGCCGTGATGGCCCGAGAGTCGATTTGAAGAACAACACGTGTTTCTTCTTTTCGGCTCTCGGTGTTCGTCTTTTAAGATTTCAGCCGCCAAATGAGGCGGTTTTTTTGTGATCTTTTTTCAGTGCCTGCCCGACAGTGCCAGTCATGACAGGCGGGTTTTCATCTTTATTCATCTATTCAGCGATCCGTCGGAGTGGATATGTGATTTTTCTACTGAGGTAGAAAATCTTTACAAGATTATTTGACTATGGTAGAATAATCACATGATCAATAAAAGGTATCTTTCTCAGTATATTATTGATGATTTATCCAATAAAATGGTGTTTATTGGTGGTCCTAGGCAGGTAGGAAAAACTACCTTGGTACAGCACTTGGGTCAATCAGTCTATCCAGATTACCAATATCTGAATTGGGATAGACAATCACAGCGTCAAGCCATTCGGGCAGAACGGTTTGAGGCATCGGCTAAATTGTTGATTTTTGATGAATTGCATAAATATCGTCAGTGGAAAAATTATGTGAAAGGCATTTATGATACCCAAAAAGAGCAGTACCATATTTTAGTAACTGGCAGCGCTCGCTTGGATCTGTACAAAAAAGGGGGAGATTCACTCATGGGACGTTATCATTATTATCGCTTACATCCATTTTCAGTCGCTGAATTATTACAACACCAGGTGTTACCCGAACCCTTTACCGAATTGCAATTTGTACATTATCCGACAGCCCCAGCATTATTTACGGACTTATTGAAATTTAGTGGTTTTCCTGAACCGTTCTTTGCCAAACAACCACGTACCCTACGGCGGTGGCAAAATACCAGGTTAGATCGTTTAATTAAAGAAGATGTGCGGGATATTGAATCAATTCGTGATCTATCCGCTCTGCAAGTGTTGGCGGAATTATTACCACAGCGTGTGGGTAGTCAATTATCATTAAATGCGTTACGGGAAGATTTGGGTGTGGCTCATAAAACGGTGGCCTTGTGGATGGAGGTGCTCGAGCGCTTCTATTATCACTATAGAATCTATCCATTTATGCAACGTGGTTTTGCTGCCCTGAAAAAAGAACCAAAATTGTATCTGTGGGATTGGACACCAGTGACTGAACCTGGAGCTCGGTTTGAAAATATTATTGCCTCACATTTATTAAAGTTCGTGCATGGGTTACATGATATCTTAGGGCACAAGGCGGTGTTGTGGTATATCCGAGATATCTCCGGTCGGGAAGTAGATTTTTTGGTGACAGTTAATAATCAGCCGTGGTTTGCCGTAGAAGCTAAATTGTCTGATCGAACTCCCAGCAAACCTTTGCGTTATTTTCAGGATAAATTACACATACCCTATGTTTATCAAGTGGTAGCTGAAACCGGGATTGATGAACGCGTAAAAAATATTCGTGTCCTAAGTGCTGACTTATTCTGTACGGCTTTATTGTAAAAACTTGAATATCGCATTGGGGTAATATGATACCTGGCTTGACAAATTTGCTGGATACTGTTCAACTTATATAAGCAAATGGGAAATAGTAGTAATTGACCCTTTTGTGTTCTTTGAGAAATAAATCATCCACCACTATTAAGCTTAAAAAGTAGCTATGGTTAGCTTCGTGGTGAACAAAAAGGTCATGTATCCATACGTGGTTTTTTTGTTCACTACGGACGACCTGGCTATTAAGCAGGTCGTCCCTTCACTTGAAGGGTTCAAACATGTTCGCAACTATGTTTGTGATGTTCTTCTCGTGTTCTTCTTCCACCCCGGCGACCATTCGCACCCCCCCGACCCCGACCGTGCAGACCGACTGCGCCCACGTCGATCCGGCCACCCACCCGGAGTGTCCGCACTCCGGGAACCAGTGGAACGTCCCCAATCCCAGCAAGGAAGCGCTGGTAGTCGCAGTGATCTGGTCTCTGACCGCCAGGTCCAGGTACGGCACCAGCGGTCCATCGGAAGACGCCCACAGTGATCAGTTCACGAACTGTCACGACGGCTCGCCCGACGACATCGACGACGATGGCGACGGGTACACCGAAGAGCAGGGCGACTGCGATGACTGCGAGCCCAGAAAATACCCCGGCGCCGTCGAGATCTGCGACATGCTCGACAACGACTGCGATGGTCACGTCGACAACGACGCGATCGATGCGAACGAGATGGGGTACTGCGACCAGTAGCCAAGTAGTTGGTGGATGAGCCGGGGAGTTGATTTTGATAGTGGATTTGTTTCGTACAACAATCCACATCAATTCAACTCCTCGGTGTTCGTCTCTTTTTAAGAAAGAGAATTAAGAATAATGAATTAGGAATTAAGGATAGAAGGAATAGTAGATAGGGATTAGTAGCTAGTAGTTAGGGGTAGAAAAAACAATCAAATATAATAACACAGCCGCCAGATGAGGCGGTTTTTTGATTTGACGATAAGTTTTTCTTATGGTATGTTAATTTTGTAGTAAGCGCTGCCTAACGGGGCGCTTTTATGTTTATTTTTCAGTCTAGTTTTGGTAAATTATCTGGTAGTAATTATTCTGAAGTATTAGCCCAAGCTTGGCTGTATTATTTACCTATAAAACGAAAAACTAAACGTCGACCATATGTTCGATCTTGTTTCTTTCAAAAAGATAAAATATTTTTAGATAGATTTTGGTCACATTTAATGGAAAAGAGCTGGTCTGATCGTACTAGACGTTTAAAGTTTTTTGCTTGCGGATTAGATTTATTGCAACATTCACATGCCGCGCCATCTTCAAAAGATAATCCAAATAAACACCAGGAAATATTACATCGTTTTTCAGGAATAACCAGGGATGGAGAATTATTTTTTGTACAAGTTCGTGAAAATACGGTAACCAGCCAAAAGAGTCTGATTTCAATATTTCCTGGAGATTAAAAGAAAAAGACCTCCCGCCAAGTGTGGTGTATAAACCACGGCCGAAAGCCTTTTCAAGAATGATATTATCATATAAATTGGCTTTGTCAATGGTAATTATTAAATAGTAGATAGGTAGTAGTAGCTAGTAATCAAGAGGCGGTTTTTTGATTTGGTAGCCCTTGATTTATTGGGTGGTTTTTGCTAGGATGTTTTTATGACACAATTGCAACTGCAAAAAAAAGTAATGAATCTTGAAGCCGAACTGGCTGTTTTACGTGTGGCTATACAATCAGAACCAGATAATTTGATTGATGAAAGTAATTGGAAAAAAATTCAACCGACCGTTAAGGCTGTACGGGCAAAACTGTATAAGCAGCGCTATGGCAACATTGTACGCATTTATTAACATTAGATAATGATTTTTTTCAACCGGAGGTATTAGATGCGATACAATCTTATGATTTAATCATACTTAAACCGCAACAACTTATTCACAGTCTACGTGTAGATAGGGTGTAGTAGTTAGGGGAGAAGAAAGACAATAAAATATAACAACACAGCCGCCAGATGAGGCGGTTTTTTTGATTTTAAAGTCCATAATTTCTATTTGTAATTGTAGTTGAAATATGGTACAATTCATTTATGAAAATGAAGTTTAGGCAAAGCTTATTTTGGGATGTTGACCCAAAAACTATTGATCCAAAAAAACATGCTCGGTATATAATTGAACGCATCATGGATTTTGGTAATGACAAGGAAGTACGCTGGATGTGGCACAATTATACAAAACCAAAACTGCGCGATGTTGTAGTAACATCCAGATCTTTATTACCTAGAAGTCGTGCTTTATGGGAAGAAGTCGTCAAGTAATACCTCAACTGGGTCAGTGGCAGACACAAGTTTTACCAAAAGCTACTCAAAAAGCTTTACAGTATTTAGCTGGACAAGCCTGGTTGAAGCAGTCTAGTTGGTATTTAGCCGGTGGTACAGCTTTAACTTTACATTTTGGACATCGTCAGTCAGTTGATTTAGATTTTTTTACACCACAAAAGAATTTTTTAGCTCGACAACTAGTTGGTCATTTCACTGATGATATTTGGCAGGTTGACATTCTGACGGATGATACTGTTTATGGAAAACTACACGGAGCCAAAGTGAGTTTTATTGCTTATCCATTTTTTTTCCACCAACAACCATATCATTGGGTTGGGCACGTTCGAATGCTTGATCCGAAGGATATAGCGGTTATGAAAATTATCGCTATTAGCCAGCGGGGACGTAAGCGCGATTTTCTTGATTTATATTGGTATGTCAAACAGCAAGAATCTTTAACTGATATATTATTACGTTTGCCAAAACAATATCCAACGGTCGCTCATGATTATAATCATATATTAAAAAGCCTCATGTATTTTGTTGATGCCGAAGAAGATCCGATGCCACAACTATATTTTACCGTTTCATGGGAGGAGATAAAAAAATATTTTAAAAAAGAAGTCCCAAAGATTTTAAAAAGTTTTGTATTTTAAGTAATGTTTAATTTTATTTCATGAAAGTTAATTTGCACCACCTTACAGTAGGGGGGATAAGGAGGTGTTTTAGTCTGTTTATAGTAGTAATCGGATGTTTCTTTAGTTTTTCTCACCCGGTTCAAGCGGTCAACTGGAGTGATTGTGCAACTGAAAGCGGTACAACAACGATTACTAATGGTAATTTAAATTATACACTGACTCCGGTGACGGCGATTCCGGATACAACGCAGGCGTTTGTTTTAGTGCGCAGTTCTGGTGACGTCAGCGTATTTTCTACTAGCCGGCATTTGGTGACGGCCACAATTACCGGTACTGGCACAGTGCAATTTGATCGACAGAATAGTAATGGTAATGCTCAGGTGAGCTATACCATCGTGCAGTGTCGTAATAGTGATAAAATTTCTGTACAAAGAGGCACGATTACTTTAAATAGTGGAGCCAGTAGTAATACTGGTGCACTGACCACACCGGTGGTTGCTGCCAATAGTCTGGTACTGGTTTCAATTAGATCAGATGAGCCAGTGGCCAAAGATAGTTCCAGTTTAGCCACGGCTAGTTTACAGGATGATGCTACGGTGGTTGTGCAGCGGGCCACAGGCAGTACTAGCACGGTACAGGTGAATTATCAGGTGGTTGAATTTCTCACCGGTAGCGGTGTCTCAGTTCAGACTAGCGAAGTAACACTTGGTTCTGGCTCAGCTAGTACTACAACTACGTTAGCCACCGCTGTGGCGAGTGACCGAACTTGGGTATATTGTTCTTACGATGCCACTAATGATGGTTTAACTCAAACCAGTGTGGCCTGTAATTTACAAGATGCTTCTACTGTAACCGTACAAAGAGCTGCGGCTAGTGCCTACACTAACCGGGTGCGGGTTTATGCTGTTACCTGGCCAGAGAAAACTGTCACTGTTTTGACTGGAACCACTACATCTGACCCAACCGCTAGTGATGGTACGTTAGTGACTGAAGATATCGCCTTAGGTTCTACTACCGCCGCCGATCCGGTGCATTCATTTTCTTATGTTACTACCAATGTTTCAGGAACCAGTAATGACTATCCACGTAATCTGTGGTTGGATTATATCTTTGATGCTAGCACATTACGCACCAAGTTATGGCGGAGTGAAGCCGCCGGATCAACTGATGCTAATACAAAATACTGGCAGGTGATAAATTTTCCCACACCGTATCGCGCAAGTGGTTTAGGTTGGATTGGGAATTCAGTTGATGATAGTAATGGTACAGCTGTGATTAGTTTTTCTGGAACCAATTATGGGGTACGGTTAGAGCATGGTGGGTGTGGGACAGATTGTGCGGTATCTGGCCAAGCCTGGCTGAGTGATGAGATGGGCTGGATAGATTTTAGCCCAACCATGACAGGTAATCCGGCGGGGGATCCGATTGAGGGAGCACATTGGAATGAAGAAACCGGTGAGTTGTATGGCTGGGCGCGCATTCGCATGTTACGAGATTATGAGACCAGTTTGGGTCGAACCGAAGATGCTTGGGGTTGGGTTAAGTTGCAAGGGGATATATCATCCGCTGGGGCAGAATATGGTGTAAAGTTTGACGCGGATACTTTGGCTTTATCCGGCTGGGCTTGGAACGGTGATCCGGATAGCGGGTTTGGTTGGATTAAATTTGATCTAAGTACGTCAGGAATATTGGCCACTAAAGCCTGGTTAAGAACCATGCAGGGTGACGTGTATAGTTTACAAGGATTCAATGCCACCACGGCAGCACCGAGTGGCGAATATAATGCCACCTATCAGATATTAGCCAATGGATCAATTACTAACTTTTCTAATCAACCTGGTTATACTAAAAGTGAAGAAACAGATTTAACAGATTTAGGTGGTGTACCAACAAACAATACCAGAGGGGTGTATCGGGGTGATTTAGGATCATTGCATGTGAATGAATTAATTAAACAAGCTCAAGATGAGGGTACAGCAGCGCTGCCGGGTGATTGTACGGAAACTATTATTACCGGTGGGACAAATCCGTTAGGTGGAGCCGTTTATTATTGTTCTGGTAATCTCACGATAAATTCAAACCTAACATTTTATAATGGTACCGGCACAGCCGATGGCAGTGCCACATTTGTAGTGGGCGGTAATTTAATACTCAATGATAATTTAAATTATTATAACAACGCGATCGATACATCTATTGCTAATTTAGCGTCGGTTGCCTTTGTAGTGCAAGGCGGTGTGACTGTAAATCCACTTGTAACGCATTTAGTTGGTGCCTACATTGTGTTAGGGGATACCGCGTCGGATTTCTCCACCGGCGACAGTACCTTACCTTTGCGGCTCGATGGTTTAGTGATGGCGCGTAGTTTTGCTTTGCAACGCAAGGCTCTAGGTAGTACATCATCTCCACAACCCAGTGAAGATATTCATTACGATGGTCGAGTGGTGGCTAACACTCCACCGGGATTATCTGATCTGACCGCCACGTTGCCGGAGCGCACTATACAGTAATATAAAAAAATGGTATAATTTTTTCACTATGGCATTTCGTGGATCACAAACCTATATTGGTATCGACATTGGTGGGGCATCTCTGAAAATTGTTGAATTAAAGAACGAAAAAGGCCGTCCCAAACTACAAACGTATGGTTACATTGAAAAACCTACCCCAGTTTTAAAAATTGAAAGTACTGAGGCGAAACAAAAAATTGTTGAAACACTGAAAAAAGTGTTGGATAAAGCTAAAGTGAGCACTAACCAAGTGGTAGCGGCTTTACCGAGTTATACCGTGTTTTCATCGGTGATTACTTTGCCGGACATGAAAGCCAAAGAGCTTGATGCGGCGGTGCATTGGGAAGCCAAAAAGATTGTGCCCATGCCGCTGGAAAAAATGGTGTTGTCTTATGATGAATTGACTAACTATGACGATCACGAACATATTCCATCACAAAACACTCAACCAAATACTCAAACGAAAGATAGTGCCAGTACCTTAAAGTCTACTCCAAAAAAATATAAAAAGATTTTGTTAACCGCCGCGCCAGCCGATTTGGTGAATAATTATGTTGAGTTGTTCAAAATGGCCGGTTTGAATTTAGTGAAACTGGAAACTGAAGCCTTTGCTCTAGAAAGAGCCTTGGTGGGGCACGATCGGGCACCCATTATGATTGTTGATATCGGTGCCACCACCACCAGTATTAGTGTAGTAGTAGCGAGTGTACCGGTGGTGAATCGCAGTATCGATTTAGGTGGGCAAACTATTACTAAGACCATTGCCAGTAGTTTGAATGTTGATGTGGAACGGGCTGAACAATTTAAACGTGATTTTGGTTTGATTGCCACTGGTTCCAGCACTAACCAAATTCCGAAACGGATTGAATTCATGGTGTCTTCAGTGGTTACTGAAATTAATTATGTATTGAATTTGTATCACAATCAAAGTTCGGCGCGGATTGAGAAAATTATTCTCACTGGTGGTTCGGCCTGGCTACCAAATTTACCAAACTACTTAGCCCAAGTATTGAACGTTAAAGTGTTAATTGGTGATCCTTGGGCGCGGGTGATGTATCCAGTAGAGCTTAAACCGGTGTTAGCCGAAATTGGCCCACGCATGTCGATTGCGGTTGGTTTAGCCATGCGCGAAATTGTTTAACTGCTATGGCAGTGGATTTTATTAGCACAAGCAACAAACGGTCGTCAACCAAGCCTGGTGCGTATGAGGTTGAATATACCGCACCAGGTAGTACTCAACCTGTGACACCAGTTAAACCACAGCAATTACCACCGGCTCCACCGCCGCCTGTTCCGGCACCAGTAGCTTTACCAGTGGCACCGGTTCAACCAAAACCGGTGGCACTGGTTTTACCGACTCCACCTGTTCCACTAGTTCCAGTAAAACCAGTAGTGAAACCAACTCCACCGGCGGCTCCGGCGCCTACACCTATACCAGCGCCTACACCAATGGCGGCATCATCACGTCATGCCACCAATGTGGGTGAAGTTGTAGCGCAAAATGTTAGCCATATGCGTGGTGCCATGACGCAGCCGGCTGCACTGGTACCGGGAGCGATCGGTGTAAATTTACTCCCCAATTCCATTCAACAGCCACTCCAACAGCAGGCTAGTTTATATCGGTTATTGCGGCTGAGTACGGTCACGGTTTTGTTAGTCACCTTAGTGTATTTAGGTATGGTGGGGTATCAAGCGTGGTTTCTATTTAAAGCGCAAGCGGCGATTGAAGAATTGAATGTGGTTGATCAAAAAATATTAACCTACACAACATTACAAAATGAAGTGAACGCCACTAATGACACTTTAGTGGCGGTACAAGGTTTATTGGATCAGCAAATGTATTGGACACAATGGTTGCAAATGTTAGAACAAACTACTTTACCGAGTGTGGGCTATTCCGGATTTTCTGGTAATGCTAGTGGCGTTATGACTTTACAAGCTGTGGCACCAGATTTTACTACCATTACACAACAGTTGGCCGTGTGGCGGAATAATCCAGCGGTAACAGAAGTTAGTGTGACCAATGTGTCACGATCGGATAGTGGAGTGCAGTTTAATTTAAGTTTGCAGGTTGATCCAGCCGTCTTAAAATTCCAACCCAACGGAGCCTATGAACAGTCGCAGTGAACAATTTAATTTATGGTTACAGCGCTATTATAGTTATGTCGCGTTAGTATTTATTATTATTATTGTGGGTGGGTTAGGCTATGGTTTACTGTGGCCACAATATCAACGCATGCAAACGGCCGGCAGTGTGACCTATAGCAATATTATCGATATTATTAGTCAGCATCAGTTGTATGTGAAGCAATTAGACGCCATGCAAACTAATTATGAGCAACTTGATCGGAGAGTTTTTAGGGTGGTGGATGTGATATTACCAGCGCAGTACAGCGAAGGGTTAGTTTATGCTGAAATGGAACAATTATTATCGGGTACTCAGTTTGTGGTTGATAGTGTCAACGTTTCAGCCACACCTAATGAACCACCAACTATCTATGAGCCGGTCACTCTTAGTCTTAATGTGACGGCGACGTCTGAAGAGGTAACATATGAAGATTTTAAAGCCCTCGTTCGTCACTTGGAACAATATCCACATTTGATGACACTGGATAGTTTGGCTTACAGCCCGGGCACAACGAGCTTTACATTTGTGTTAAAAACTTATCAACGCACACCCACCTTATGAGTGTCCAACGCCGCGTTCATTTTTTACGCTGGAGCGTGATTCTACTCATGACCGTGAGCTTGTTAGCGGCAGGGATTGGTGGGGTGCAACTGTATTTGTTGCGCCGAGCCGATCAGTTTAATGTTATTCAGCAAACAGCGCCCACGGCCACGCAAGCTCAAGTTGTCAGCAATTTACCGGTGGCCAATGTTTTATCCGGACAGTGGTTTGATCATCAAGGAAATTATTCACCGGATTTTGCTAAACAAATGTCTGGTATTGCCAATAAGATTGGAGTGCCTTTGCCGCCAACCCAAATTTCAGCCCTGGATACAAAATTGGGCAACCGCGTGCTAATTCAATGGTCGGTACCATTAGGGCAAGATTATACTGGCATCGAAATAAAGCGTGATGAACAAGTTATTGTCACCGATGGTTTGGGCAAACAAGGTAGTTATTTTGATACTACAATTATAAATAATACTAAATATTCTTATACATTAAGATCTTATAATCTGGATGCCACTAGTACAAAAGTTTACTCTGAGTGGAGTAGTCCAGTGACAGTTATTCCAACTGATGTCACACCACCGGCGGCACCATTAGTAGTATCAGTTGTATCTGATACTACAGACACAGCCTTATTGATCACTTGGCAAGCCAGCCAAAGCAGTGATGTCACGGCTTATCGCTTATATCGGTCAACCACCGCCGGCCAATTAGGCCAAATGTTAGTGGAAACCACAATTGATGTTTGGTCAGCCCGTGATACCAATGTCACACCCGGGGTATCATATTATTACACCGTTACAGCCTTAGATCAGGCCAAGAACGAATCGACTAAAAGTATTATGACTACTCAACCAGGGCACGCCGCACCATTTTTGACGCCAGAGAAAACACCCAATGCCGAATAATTTCATCACTTCAGTTTTACAGTACCTGTTGGCGCAACATATTATTACGGCCATACCGACCGGTACGGATCAAGCTGAAATTTTAGCTAAACTAGAGACGAATCATTTAGCGACAGCTGAACAAGTGGCTCAAGCCAAAGCGGCTGTTTTGAGTATCCAATATGTCAATTTAGAAGGGCAGCAGGTACCAACCGATGTCTTACACGTTATTCCACCGGAGATTGCGGAAAATTATCAGTTGGTGCCGTTTAAACTAGAGGGTGGAATAGTTAGTGTGGCGTGTGTTAATCCGGAAGATTTTCGCGCAGTGGAGGTGTTAGATTTTATTGGTCGGCAAGAGCGACTGCGGTTTCAATATTTCAGTGCCACGACAGAATCGGTGCGACAGGTATTACATCAATATGGCAATATGGATAGTTCTGTGCAGCAAGCCATTGCCAATACCACGACTGATGATGTGGATTTAACGAGTGAAACTGAAGTGGCAGCGGGTGAAGTGATGCACACAGCACCGGTGACTAAAATGGTTCAAGTGATTCTAAAACATGCCATTGAAGGGAAAGCCTCGGATGTACACATTGAACCAGTCGGTAAAGAATCACGCGTGCGTTACCGCATGGATGGGGTGCTGCATACCTCATTGGTGTTGCCCTTAAAAGTACATAAATCATTAATTGCGCGTATTAAAGTATTATCTAATATGAAATTAGATGAAACCCGTTTACCGCAAGATGGGCGTTTCAAAATGCGCTTTGATGGACGCGATATCGAATTTCGGGTCTCGACTTTACCATTACTGGATAATGAGAAAGTGGTGATGCGTATTTTGGATACTTCAGCCAGTGTGGTGACTTTACAGAATCTTGGTTTTACCGATCATAGTTTAGATCGCATCAATAAACATTTACTTGATCCACACGGTTTAATTTTAGTCACCGGCCCAACCGGGTCTGGTAAAAGTACCTCACTGTATTCCATGTTGGTGATGTTAAACCAAGAGGGGGTGAATATCATTACTTTAGAAGACCCGGTGGAGTATAATCTACCTGGTATTGCGCAATCACAGATGCGTCCGGAAATTGGTTTAACCTTTGCCAATGGTTTACGCTCCGTGTTGCGGCAGGATCCAGACGTGATTATGGTGGGAGAAATTCGTGATAACGAAACCGCCGAGTTAGCCATTCACGCGGCTCTAACCGGCCATAAAGTTTTATCCACTTTGCACACTAATGATGCCTTTGGCGCGATTCCACGTTTGGTTGATATGGCCGTAGAACCTTTCTTGGTGGCTAGTGCCCTCAGCTTGATTGTAGCGCAACGGTTGGTGCGAAAAATTTGTGAACATTGCAAACAACCCATTACGGTCGATAAAAATCGCGCAACGGAAATGATGGCCGAAATAAAAACCATGCCCATCAGTTACTTACCGAGAGATGTAACATTATTGCCGCCGTTTAAACTGTATCAAGGTAAAGGCTGTAGTTTCTGTGAGGATAGTGGGTATCATGGTCGGATTGCGATTTGTGAAGTTTTAGAAAACACACCCTCATTACGTAAATTAATTAGTGATGGTGGTGTCAACGATGCCGATCAGATTAGTGCCGAGCAAAAGGCTCAGGGTATGTTCACAATTCGCCAAGATGGTTTAATTAAAGCGCTGCGTGGGTTGACCACGCTGGAGGAAGTTTGGAATGCTACTAAAATATAACACATAATATGCCAGGTTTACTTGATACCACAACTGAATTACGTCTGACCAAATTGCTAGCTAGTGTAGCTGAATACAAAGCCTCTGATTTGCATTTAACCGTCGCTAATCCACCTAGTCTGCGTATTGCCGGACGTATCCAACCTTTAACCAGTGAACCATTATTAACGAATGATTTTATTATTACTGTGGTGCAAGCCCTACTATCCGATCAACAGTGGGAACAATTTCAGTTAAAGAAAGATATTTTAGTAACATTAACCTTTAAAGGTAAGACACGGTATAAATTTCACGCCTATGCCCAGCAGGGGAATATCAGTGCCAGTTTTCGTTTAATACCGGCTGTGGTGCAACCCTTAACACGTTGGACAATTCATGATGCCGTAAAACAATGTGTCTCCATAAAACAAGGTTTGATTGTTGTAGCCGGAACATACGGCACGGGTAAAAGCACCCTGGTATCTGGTATGGTTGAAGAATACAACCAGACATTAGCGGCACACATTATGACCTTCGAACAGCCGATTGAATATCGTTTTACCGACAATAAATCAATCATTGAGCAAGTGGAAGTGGGCACAGATGTGTCAGATATGCCGAGTGCTTTATCCAGATTATATCAAGAAGATATAGATATCGTGACAGTTAATGTACCGATTGATGCCAGTGTTGTGCGGACAGTTCTACAGATCGTGCAATCAGGTAAATTAGTTATCTTAGAAGTATTGTCACCAAATGTTGCCTCTGCTTTATCAAGCATTGTAAATTGTTTCCGGATGGATGAACAAGCCAGTATTCGGGAAGTTTTAAGTAATCAATTAGAAGCGGTGATAGCGCTAAAACAAACCAATGTCGGGGGACAAGTGACCATCGCCTGTGAAGTACTGCGCAAAAATGCCGCTACGATAACAGTTATTAAAAAAGATTCATTTGATAAAATCGGTATGTTGATTGAAAGTGGCCGGAATGATGGTATGATAACCTTTGATCAATCATTGACTTAACATAATATGGCACTGTTTGTTTATAAAGCGCGCTCGGCTCAAGGTCAATTAACCAAAGGGGTGATTGAAGCACCAAGTTTAGATGTGGCTAACGAAGAATTACGTGAACGGCAACTGATTGTTATCGAATTAGCTGAACGTTCCACAATCACACTAGCGGAACGATGGGAACAGTTTTCGCACCGCATTTCCGTGCGGGATATCACTTTTTTTGCCAGACAATTATCAGTTTTAATTAATGCTACTGTGCCAGTAGTGCGCGCTCTAAAAATATTAACTCGCCAAACGGAAAATAATTTCTTAAAAAAGATTATCGCTGATGTCGCCTCTGAAGTGGATGGGGGTGCTAAGTTATCCACCGCGATGGGGAAGTATCCAAAAGTGTTTGATCAATTTTTTACCCACATGATTCGCGCCGGTGAAACCACTGGCCGGTTGGATGAGGTCTTTGAGTATTTAGCTACGCAAAAAGAAAAAGATTACGCTCTCATGAGTCGGGTGCGCGGGGCCATGATTTATCCGGCGTTTATTATTAGTGTGATGTTGGCGGTGGGCGTTATCATGTTAATTTATGTTGTTCCGCCCATTACAGAAATTATTACCCAAAGCGGTGCCAAAATACCTTTACCAACCCAGATTATGATTGGAGCGAGTTATGCTTTACAACATTTTTGGTGGTTAATATTAATACTTGTCGTGGGTACGGTGGTGGGTTTCAGATTTTTTATCAGTACCGAGAGCGGTCGTTATTCGGTTGATTATTTCAAAATCAAAGCGCCTATTATTGGACCGATTTATCAGCGTATTGTGCTCGGTCGGTTTGCCATCAGTTTATCCAATTTACTCAGCAGTGGTGTGCCCTTACCAACGGCTCTTAATATTGTGGCTGATATTGTCAGTAATTCTGTGTATAAAGATTTAATAATTCATACTATCAAGGAAGTTGAAGCCGGTAACGCTATCTCGGCGTCTTTTTTAAAGAGCACCGTCATTCCGCCCATGGTGGCACAGATGATGAGTGTCGGTGAAGAAACCGGCAAGCTTGATGCTATCTTAATGAAGTTAGGCAATTTTTATGTGCAAGAGGTTGATACTAGTTTGAGTAATATCACCAGTTTAATCGAACCGATTATTATTATCACTCTTGGGGTAGGGGCATTCATTATGGTCTATGGGATTTTAGCGCCAATTTATGGTGCCACCAATACCATTTCCTAAGGCGGACTATTGCTTAGGTTTAAGCGGTATGGTATACTATCGATATATTAACTAATCAAATCCTTAATAAATTTGCTATGACAATAAGTCGTACACAAACAAATGAACAAGGTTTTACCTTGATCGAACTTTTAATCGTTATCGCGATTATCGGTTTATTAGCCACCTTAGCCATCGTGTCGTTAACCACGGCGCAACGTAAAGCCCGTGACACCAAACGTTTAGCTGATGTGAAACAACTACAGAATGCTGTGGAGTTGTTTTATAGTGAAAGTTCAGCTTATCCATTAAGCACAGATACTACTAACGAAACATGGACTGAATTCGGGTCTACAACTGGCATTGGTAATTACATTACTAATATACCGGTTGATCCAACAAATAGTGGTACATCAATATATACGTATGGTGCTAACTCAGTCGGTACAGAGTATTTTATCGGTGCTAAGTTAGAAGATACCAGTCACACTGCTTTAAGTGGAGATGATGATGGTAGTTATATAGTCGGCACTACTGCAGGCTGGCTTGCCGGTGTTGATTATGTATCATCTAATGATACTGGCGCTACTGACTTGAACACATTTAGTTGTGCCGATCCAATCTATTGTGCTTCTGAGTGATGTTTAATAAATAATGTCATCAAGTGTACAGAGACGTCCCGGTGGGGCGTCTCTGTTGGTTTTTGTGGGAAAGGATCGCTGAATAGATGAATAAGACATGAAAACGCTGAAAAAGAATGTAATATAAATAAATCTTCTTCAGCGTTTTCAGACCCTTCATCTTTTCAGCGATCCTTTTGTCTTTTTCACATTTATGCTATAATCACAGCAATTAATCAATAACAAATCTGTTATGACCTTTAAGAGGACACAAACTGACCAAACTCAAGGTTTTACCTTGATCGAACTTTTAATCGTGATCGCGATTATTGGTTTATTAGCCACTTTAGCTATAGTTTCATTAACTACGGCGCAACGTAAAGCGCGGGATACCAAACGGTTAGCTGATGTGAAACAAATTCAGAATGCGGTAGAGATATATTATAGAGAAAACAACACTTACCCATTAACCGATGATGTTAATAACACCACCTGGACTGAATTTGGCACATCACTCGATCCTTACACAACCGCTTTACCAATCGATCCGACTAATACTAGCCCATATGTATACACTTATGGCACTAATGCAGCCGGAATCGAGTATTTTGTCGCGGTAGAATTAGAACAAACTGATCATAATGCCTTAAATGGTGATGATGATAACGCCTATGCCGTTGCTGATGCTGGTTGGGAAGCCCCAGTCAGTTTTATATCATCTGATGGTAACAGTGCCGTCGCATTAGATTGTGTCGATCCAATGTATTGTTTGTCGGATTAAGAAATCCAAATATTAATAAAACCAGTAGAGACATGCCATGGCATGTCTCTACTGGTTTTTCGCCTCCCTAATGATTTTATGTGGTATAATCTCCTCATGGATATAACCATTTTTGTCATCGTTTTTTTGGCTCTAACCGGTTTGGCCATTGGCAGTTTTGTAAATGCAACAGTATTACGGATCAATCAATCCCAATCATTACAGGGTCGATCACAGTGTCCACATTGCCATCACACTTTATATTGGTATACCTTAATACCGTTATTATCATACATTGGATTACGCGGGAGATGTTTATTTTGTCAGCAATCAATTTCCGTACAGTATCCATTAGTTGAAGCGGTAACAGCCGGATTATTTATTTTATTAGGGATATTTTTTTATACCGACCCCGTCCGTCTAACTATTTACTTGATTTTAGTATCAATTTGTCTAGCTATATTTTTATCGGATTATCTGTTTAGTACCATACCAGATGTTTTTTCTCTATCTGGTATGGTTATTGCTCTAATTGGTCAGGTGTTGTTGGGTGGGTCTATGTTTGATATTGGTGTGGGTGTGGCTTTAGGTGGTGGAATATTTTTGGCACAATATGTGTTATCAAAAGGTCGGTGGGTGGGGAGTGGGGATATTCGTTTAGGAGTGATGTTGGGTGTGATGTTAGCCTGGCCAAACATTGTGGTCTGTTTGTTTTTAGCGTACGTCGCTGGAGCGTTGGTAGCCTTACCATTATTATTAATAAAATCAAAAAAAATGGGTGATGCATTACCATTCGGCACATTTTTAACCGGAGCCGGTGTTGTAGCACTTTTATGGGGTAATCAAATAGTTCACTGGTATTTGTATGCATTTCTTAAATTGCCAATCTAAACATCAACCCAGTGGGTTCACTATAGTTGAGTTAGTTGTCACACTGGCGATTTTAATTGTGATAACATTGGGCGTTGTTATGCAGGTGAGGCGTTTATCTCCCTCCCAAGCTTTGGAAAATGGTAGTGATGTAGTGCGTGCCGAATTGATTTTAGCCAGAACCAAAGCCTTTACCGGGCAAAGCTGTTGTGGTGGTATTATGCCCACCGCTTATGGTATATCTATTACATTAGGTAGCAGCACCGTACAACAAATAGCCGATACAACTACACTCAGTACTACCATTTTACAGGATAATGTCATTGTTTTATCGTGTGAGCAAAATGGCGATGTCAGTACAACAGGTGATTGTATAATAAAATTTAATACCAGTTCAGACCATAGTGTATTGTATAACGGTGGATTAGACCCGAATACCATTATCCTCACTGTCCGTGAACCAAAATCTATGACTGTTTCTACAATTAAAGTATATCCAGCGGTGGCTGTGATAGAATAAAGTTATGCATCGTTCTCTCTCAGTTGGTCAAACATTAATTGAAGTGTTATTATCGATTACTATTATTATCACCGGTTTGGTGACATTAATCACCACTTTAGTTAATGCGCAAGCCTCTTCAAATACTACGGTACAAGATGTCGTAGCTTTATATTTGGCGCGTGAAAATGTGGAAGCGGTACGGTTTATTCGAGATAGTAATTGGCTAAAGCGAGACAATGGTCTAACGGTTGTGTATGATGATGGGCTGCATAGTGGCACTGAAACAGATGATTATACTGGTATCTATTTATGGAAACAAACTTTAAGTGATCCTGGAACGGCTCTGAGTTTAGATTTTACATCAGATAGTATTACAGCGACACAAGCGACTATTTATCAAAATGGAGCGGGGCTCTATCGTCAATTTTTGGCTCCGCCCGGAAGTGGTTGGACAACCACACCGTATCGTCGGTTTGTCACCCTTTATCCGATCTGTTCAACCGATGGTGGTGTGACACAAGTTTTATTATCGGCTGACGAGCAAAATTGTGGTTCGTTATCGCAGCAGATTGGCATACAAGTAAAAGCCGAAGTACAATGGGAGAGTCATGGTAGTACCCACAGTCGGGTGATTGAAGAACAGTTATATGATTGGAAATATGCACAATCGTAAAGGGTTTACCTTGGTTGAATTACTCGTTGCGGCGGCGCTGTTTGCTACGGTGATGGCTGTCACGGTTAATTTATTTATTTTAGCATTACGTAAACCACTCACTGGGATTGATACTCAACATGTGCAAGAAGAGATGAATTTTTTTCTAGAAACTTTAGCCAGTCAAATGACTAGCGCTGAAATATCCTATTCTAGTTATACAATTATACCACTGGTGAATCCGGTGAATGATCTGTACTTAGCTGTGTCAGACACCGGTGGGGTGGTAACATATCGCTATTTTTTAATGGGTGGCCAGGTGATCAGAAAAAATGTGGCGACTGATATAGACACACCGATCACAACTTCCGTGCATAACGATGTAGTGATCGATGCTTTGTCTTTCTATATTTACCCCCAGACTAATCCAACTGATCCAACCTTGAATATTAATTATCAGCCAAGTGTCATGATATTAATCACCGGACATAGTGTCAAAGATGCGAGCCAAATATATAAATTACAGACATTTTTAACCACCAGACAGTATGCTCGTTAAACGTTCCGGTTCCACTATTATCTTCGTACTGATGGTTATGTTAATAGCCATGGTTATTACCACTACTGTGGTGACAGTCATTTTAAATAATGTGCGCACCACAACTGCCTATAATGAGCATGCGCGCGCCACCTTTGCCATGGAAAGTGGTTTAGAAAGAGGCTTGTATTATTTACAATATGCGCGTAATGCTAAAACGATCGATGCTACTACTGGATTAGCTACCATCGCCGATTTTACTAGTACGTTATCGAATGCTTCCAGTTACACTCTCACTACTAGTTTTGTGTCAGATCATAGTTATGATTTAGCCCAGAATGAGGTGGTGCAATGGGATGTGAGTGACGGTTCTCAACCAATTGCTAATATGGCTAATCTTGCCATTACTTGGGTAGAAAGTAGTTCGTGCGATGCCGGTCTGTCACATGCTGAAGTAAGTTATTCCAGTTGGACAGAAGATACTTGGATTGATATTTCTAAACCAACCATGCCAATCACACACTATGAAGTACCATGTACTGGTACAGCACCAGTATGTGACGGATATACTTTGGAGGTTGATAGTAATTACCTCTACAAAGTCCGGGTTAAAGCCATGACCTGCCCGATCACAGCTGTCTTAGTTACTCCGTTAGACAGCGGTGGTTTACCTTTAACGCTCAAAAATTATGTGCAGATTGATAGTACGGGGACATATGCGAAAAGCCAATCCCAGGGGAGCGTGACCGCACCGTGGAATACAACGTTGAATCCGTATCTTGATTTTGTTTTATTCTCTGAACAAACTGTCACCAAATGAACCAAACCGCCGCTCAGCAAAGAATCAATCAACTCAAACACGAGATTGAACAGCAACGCTATTTGTATCATGTGTTGGATAAACCAGCTCTGTCTGAAGCAGCCTTGGATTCCTTAAAACATGAATTAACCCAATTAGAGCAACAGTTTCCGGAATACCTAACACCAGATTCTCCCAGCCAACGGGTGGGTGGTCAGCCGCTACCAGACTTTAAAAAAGTTACTCATAGTCAGGCGATGTTATCTTTAAATGATGTTTTTTCTATAGAAGAATTAAGTGATTGGGAGATAAAAATAAAAAAATTAGTCTCCGGTGACATTAGTTATTATGCTGAAATTAAAATGGATGGCTTAGCCGTGAATCTGCGTTATGAGCATGGTATGTTTATACAGGGAGCCACGCGGGGAGATGGAAAAATCGGTGAAGATGTCACTGCCAATTTGAAAACCATCGAGTCGATTCCACTAAAATTACACGGGGAATTTCCGGCGGTGTTAGAAGTGCGCGGAGAAGTGTATATGACGAAACAACAATTTGAACACCTCAATAAAACCAGTGTGGAAAAATTTGCTAATCCACGCAATGTGTCAGCTGGCAGCATTAGGCAGCTCGATCCAACTATTGCGGCCAGCCGTAAGTTATCTTTTATGGCCTATGATTGCGTGACTGATCTAGGTTTAAAATTACACTCGGATGTGCACGCGGCGTTGGTTAAATTTGGTTTTCCATCTAACCCGCATAATGTTTTATGTGCTAATTTAGAACAGGTAAAAAAATATCATAGTCAAATAATAAAAAAACGGGATAAATTACCGTACTGGACTGATGGCATAGTGGTGAATATCGATCAGTTAGCTGTGTTTAAACAGTTGGGTGTAGTCGGAAAAGCACCACGTGGAGCGATTGCTTATAAATTTCCAGCTGAACAAGCCACTACTGTTGTGGAAGATATTCAGGTGCAAGTGGGCCGCACCGGAGCACTTACTCCGGTGGCACATTTGCGCCCTGTGTTTGTCGCTGGTTCAACTGTGTCGCGCGCTACTTTACATAATGCCGATGAGATTGAACGTTTAGATGTGCGGGTGGGGGACACGGTCATAATTCAAAAAGCGGGTGATATTATCCCAGAAGTAGTTCAAACCTTACCAAATTTGCGCGCTAAAAAAAGTCAGCCATTTCAGTTTCCAAAACTGTGTCCGGCCTGTGGTGCTAAAGTTGGGCGAACAGACGGGGAGGTGGCGTATTATTGCACCAATCCAAAATGTTTTGCTCAGGAGCGTGAACGTTTATATCATTTTGTCTCAAAGGGCGGATTTGACATTGAGGGCTTAGGACCAAAAATAATCGATCAATTAGTTGCGGCTGGCTTAGTGAAGAATTTTGCTGATCTGTTTACATTAACCATTGGTGACGTTGAACCATTAGATCGCTTTGCAGAAAAATCGGCGGTTAATTTAATCAGCGAGATTCAAGCGAAACGAACAGTACCCCTGGCCAGATTTTTATATGCTTTGGGTATTCGTCATGTTGGTGAGGAAACGGCGGTTATATTGGCGAATCATTTTGGAACCATCCCGGTCGATACGATCCCTGTAGAGACGTTGCATGCAACGTCTCTACAGGGGATTCCCGGTATCGGTACTATTGTTTCCCAAAGCATTTATGAATATTTTAATGATAAAAAAAACCAAAATAATCTAAATGAATTATTGAAATATGTCACATTGCAAAAACCAGCATCAGGTAAAGACGCGAAATTTCGCGTCTTTACAAATAAAACGTTTGTTGTAACAGGCACTTTACAAGGGTATTCACGTGATGGTATCAAACAGGTAATAAGAGATCATGGTGGAAAAATCTCCAGTAGTGTTAGCACTAAAACTGATTTTGTTGTAGCCGGTACCGAACCAGGTTCAAAGTATGACAAAGCCAAGCAATTAGGGGTTAAAATTATAAACGAGACACAATTTAAAGATATGCTATACTAGTCGCCATGGCTTTATCTCATGACGAAGTAATCAGAATCAGCCATTTAGCGCGCATCTCTTTAACTGAGACTGAAGTAAAACAGTTTCAGGTAGAACTATCGCGGATTTTAGATTATGTTGATCAACTCAATCAGTTAGACACAACTGGGGTAGTACCAACGGCCAGTGTCACCGGTTTATCGAATAGACTTCGGCCAGATGACATAACCGATGAATTTACCCGTGACCAGATGTTAGCCAGTGCCATTGAAACAGCCGAGGGACACATTAAAGTAAAAAGTATCCATGTTAAAACAACTGCGTGAACAATTAGATAGTGGTCAAACTACTGCCACCAAGTTAACGACCGAATATTTAACACAGATTAAAGAAAAAAATCCTGCGTTGAACGCTTATGTTTTAGTAACAGAAGAACTAGCCTTACAGCAAGCCACTGCAGCCGATAAACTTATTCAAGCCGGTAAACAATCTTTATTTACCGGAATTCCTTATGCTGCCAAAGATATTTATTGTGTAAAAGATATTGAGACCACAGCTTGTTCAAATATTTTACGTGGCTACAAACCACCCTATACTGCTACAGTTATAAATCGGTTAACCGGTGCAGTGTTGTTGGGCAAAACTAATGCCGATGAATTTGCCATGGGTTCATCTACTGAAAACTCATGTTTCGGGGTAACTAAAAATCCAGCTGATATTACTCGCGTGGCTGGTGGTTCGTCTGGTGGTTCGGCGGCGGCCGTGGCGGCTTCATTAGCACCTTTTGCTTTTGGTAGTGATACAGGAGGTTCAATTCGTCAGCCAGCTTCATTTTGTGGTGTCGTGGGTATGCGCCCAACGTATGGTTTGGTACCACGTTATGGAGTTATTCCCATGGCGTCATCATTTGATACAGTTGGCCCTTTAACTGAATCAGTCGAGGATTTAGCCATGATTATGGAAACCATCGCCGGGCCAGATCAACATGATAGTAACGTGCCAGAAAACTTAGTGGTTAATTACACTGAAAATCTTGAACAACCCATAAGCCAACTAAAAATAGGTCTAGCCAAACAATATTTAGAAATTGACGGTTTAAATCCGGCCGTGAAGAAAATAGTGCATGACTTAGTGAATCAGTTAAGTAAACAAGGTGCTGAGGTAATAGAGGTAGACATGCCACATACGTCCTATGCCATGCCCAGTTATTATATATTAGTGCCATCAGAAGTTAGTTCAAATTTAGCGCGCTTTGATGGTATTAGATATGGTTTTCGGAGTAATAACACCACCGATTTACTAAGTGTTTATATGAACAGTCGGGGAGAGGGGTTTGGCGCCGAGGCGAAACGGCGCATCATGTTAGGTACTTATGCCTTATCGTCTGGTTATTATGATGCCTATTATCTCAAAGCGATGAAAGTGCGCAGTTTGGTGCGGCAAGATTTTACAGAAGCGTTTAAAAAGGTAGATGTGTTAATGACACCACCGTGTCCGGGTACGGCCTTTGTGATTGGTGCGAACAGCCAAGATCCTTTACAAATGTATTTGGAAGATGTTTATACTATTCCACCATCTTTAGCCGGGGTACCAGCTTTAGTAGTGCCAGCGGGAAGTGTTGATAATTTACCGGTGGGTGTGCAGATTATTGGGCCACAGTGGAGTGAAAGTAAGTTGTTGCGGGTTGGACGAATGGTAGAGCAGGTGATATACTGAAAGATATGTATAAAGTACTATTAGTCGAAGACGACGAAATGCTTCATGGGATGTATACCCGGAAGTTTAAAACCCAAGGGTTCGAAATATTGTCGGCCTATAATGGTGCCGATGGTATGCAGTTAGCCACCAGTGAACATCCAGACGTGATACTGTTGGATGTTATCATGCCAAAAATGGATGGTTTTGTGGCTTTAAAAAAACTTAAAAAGGATCCAACCACAGCCAAGATCCCAGTAATTTTACTCACCAATTTGGGCCAAGAGGAGGATGTGCGCAAAGGTCGTGAGTTAGGTGCGGTGGATTATTTTATTAAAGCCAATCATACACCGCAAGAAGTGGTGGATAAGGTTAAATCTCTTTTGCACAAATGAATCAACGCTCACTCATTATTGTAAAGCCAGATGCTTTGCAACGTAATTTGCTTGGTGAAATTATCCATCGTTTTGAACGGAAAGGTTTAAAGGTAGTTGGTTTAAAAATGATACGTATTGATGATACCAAAATAGTTGAGCATTACTCACATCATGCCGATAAGCCTTTTTTTGCTGATTTGAAACGGTTTATGCAATCGGCTCCAGTGGTAATGATGGTGTTAGAAGGGTATGAAGCGATTGATGCCATTCGTTTAATTGTTGGTCCTACTAAAGGTCGTGCCGCCGATGCCGGTAGTATCCGCGGTGATTTTGCCATGAGTGTGCAATATAATATTATCCATGCGTCGGATTCAGCTGAATCAGCCAAGGCTGAAGTGAGCCGTTTCTTTAGTGATACCGAGTTGTTCGCCTACGAAAAAATGGATTACAACTGGATCTACGGCGGCGACGAGCGATAATCTAGTATATTGGAATATTTATGAAAACCATCGGGTTGATTGATAATCACGATTCTTTTACGTATAACTTGGTAGCCTATTTGCGCCAATGTCGAGCAAAAGTGATTGTGAAAAATAATACTACTCCGGTCAGTGTTATTAAAAAACTAAAACCAGATTTATTAGTCTATTCACCTGGCCCGGGTAACCCAGCTCAAGCGGGGAAGCTACTAACTTACATAAAAAAGTTTTCCGGAGTCATTCCGCAATTTGGTGTGTGTTTAGGCATGCAAGCCATGCTTGAAGCTTTTGGTGGCAGCTTACAAGTGTTACCCAAGCCAGTGCATGGGCGAGGTTCTGTTATTACCCATGATGGTTCAGGTATATTTCAGGGTTTACCAAAAACATTATTGGTCGGTCGCTATCATTCTTTAGCCGCTGATTATGTACCAGATTGTTTTGTTGTCACCGCTAAAACTAAAGATAATATTGTGATGGGTATTAGCCATAAAAGTTTATCCATCACAGGTGTACAGTTTCATCCTGAATCTATATTAACTAACCCGCATTACGGTCTAAAAATGATACGTAATGTTCTTGAACAAAAAAATTAAACCGGTAGAGACGTGCCGCCGGCACGTCTCTACCGGTTTAATTTCACCGTCTGTGGATAACTACGTACAATAATACTTTACAAAATTTTAATCATTGTGTAGTCTGGTCGCCAAGTATGCTGTACACGCAAACTTGGAAATTAACAGTAAAATCTCTCACACTCATTGTGCGTCGTTCTACTATTACACCAAGTCAGCGGGTACAGACATACAACTAGATGCAGAGGAAATCTAGGTTGAATCCAGAAATGTCTAACCCGCTTACCCAGCGGGATTTTTAGTAGATATTTCAATGGTTCATTGACAATCAGTAAAGGATAACGTAGATATGTTCCGGCCGCTGTATTAGCCGGGAGCTGAGTGCTGAACTTAAATCATTTCTGTGTACACCTTCCCCAACCCTTCCTATTCTAGGAAGGGAGTAAGATAGGTTGTTCTTATTCCCTCCTACAATAGGAGGGCTAGGGAGGTGTAACCGGAGATGTGAATAAAAGTCAGTAGCCAGCTCCTGCCGCTAGCCTGCGGTTTGGACAACCGGGATCATCTGATCCCAGGAGGTGTCCCGTGACGCGAGAGCGCCCCCAAAAGGGGCAAAGTTTTAGAGGGTTTCTTTAAAAAACTCTCATCCAACCTCTTTCACTGAAAACACACCAATCAATAATTTTGTTGTGTTGTCAGGGAAAGAGATCATGGAGATCTCTGTGTCCCAGGAGAGACCATGCCGACCGAAGAACGTGAACCTCGTCGTCGCCCGATCCCTGATAATTCTCACGACGGAGGGTGGAACCCGCCACCCCAGCCGCCGCAGCGTCGTCGTTCCCCGCCGAAACCGGCCACCGAGCCGGTCGACACCGATCCGCGCTGGATCGGCACGGGTTACGGGGGTGACTGAGTCGCCCCCAAAAAAAACTGGTCGGTGTTGAGCACGTGATACGCTCCGCCGACCAACCATTTCTACTGACTTTTTTCCTTGCTACCACAAGATTTGTGACATCAAGGAGAGGGGTCATTCAGATTCCTGTGTTCTGGAGACAACATCGTGGACGAAATGTTGGAACAAGTAACCAAAAACGGGGTTACGGCCCTGTGTGAAAAGGGTACGAACGTGCCCTTCTACTTCAAAACCGCGAACGGTCAGTACGTGTCGGGCTATCACCCGGTACATGCCGAAACGTTCCGGAAGATGAACGAAAAATTCGAAGAAAAGGAGAGGTGACCGATGTGCTACAACGGCTCGTGGGAGATCGGGGACGTTCTCCCCGAAGCTCCCAAAAAAACAGAACCGAAAAAGCCGGAGGAGTCGCCTCCCCGGCTGCCGCCCCCACGGGTGGACGATGATGCGGTGGAGTTCACTGCTCCGCCGCGTCGACCGTCCCATCCAATGGACGGTGATGACGACACCGACATCGACGGCAACCCCGTCGATGACGACACTGATGGATACGACGACGCCGAGGTCGATGATTTCGACATCGGGTCGCCACCCCCGCCACCGCCGAAGCGGGGAAGTCAGCAGCCCAGCATGGGTTGCTGATCCCAAGCCAGGGAGTTGAAGTGCAGCACGACGCACTCCTCCCTGGCCAACCTACCCCATGAGAGGGGTTATTTTTTTTGAAATTATTAAACAATAAAATCATCAATATAAATTTTGTGTTATCATACCAACATGACCCGTCTCGTAAAAACATTTTTAAAATATGTCAAAATATCTAGCCCATCACACCACGAGGCGGCTTTGAGTCGGGTGATCAAAAAAGATTTAACCGCCCTGGGTGTAAAAACCAAAGTGGATAAAGCCGGAAACCTAATTGGATATCTGCCGGGTAAAGGGGTGCCGTTGTTGTTAAATGCGCATATGGATACTGTTCAGCCATGCCAGCGCATCCGGCCGGTCGTGCGGGGTGATGTGATTCAAACCGATGGTACCTCCGTATTGGGCGCTGATGATAAAGCGGGGATTGCTGAAATTATTGAAGCCATCACGCTTTTAAAAGAACGTGGTGTAAAACATCCACCCTTGGAGATTATTTTTACCACCAGTGAAGAAACTTTTTCTGAAGGAGCGGCGGCGTTGGATTTTAGTCAGATTCATGCACCGGTCGCTTATGTGATAGATGGAGGCGGCGTTGGTGAGCTAGATTACCATTCGGCATATTTAGCCGATATTCGGGTCAACATTCGTGGTAAAGCGGCTCATTCAGGGGTTGATCCGGAAAAGGGCATCAGTGCGATTAAAATTGCGGCTACAGCCATTCACCATATGAAACTAGGACGAATTGATCAAACAACTACAGCTAATATTGGTATCATTACTGGTGGTAGTATTCGTAATTCTATTCCAGCTGAAGTTTTTCTGCATGGTGAGGCGCGCAGTTTTTCCAAACGGAAAATAGAAGATCAAATTGAGCACATGAGTAAAACCTTGCAAGATGCTTGTGAAACATATGGTGGATTACTGGAATTATGCAGTAATGTGGCGGTGGATGGGTATAAGTTAAAAAAATCTGATCTATTACTCAAACATGTCATGAGTGTCATGACCGATTTGAATATTGTACCAAATTTAGTGGCTTGTGTTGGTTCAACGGATGCCAATACGTTTATTAAACATGGGATTAAAGCTGTAAATATTGGTACAGGCGGCTGTAATTTACATACCGTAGATGAATATATCAAAATATCTGATCTCGCGAAAAATGTAGAGTTGTTGTATACTCTGGTGCATGACTAATATTCAAGCTCTCACATTAGATCTTAAACAAGACGGTTGGAGTACATCAAAAGGCTTCATCAAACGGCCAATTGCGGTGCCGACATTAACCGAAGCTACCCATGTGCTGGTAAAAGTTAAATATGCCGGTGTCTGTGGGTCAGATCGTGGCATTTGGAATCGCGTCGCTTTTTCTGAAGTATTTGCCAATTCACTAGACAAACAGCATAAAACGTTGCGTATTTTAGGACACGAGTTTGTCGGTGAGGTCACAGCAGCGGGCGAGCAAGTAGAAAAATTATATGGTATTAAGGTTGGAGATACAGTGTCAGGTGATTCACATGTTACCTGTGGAAACTGTTATCAGTGCAAGTTAGGTGAAGCGGAAGTATGTCAGGATCAAGCCATTTTAGGTATCAGCACCGATGGTATTTTTGCCGAACAAGTAAACTTACCTGCCAAAAATCTGTGGCCGATTGATCTGACAAAATTACGTCCGGAAATTGCTGCGATTTGTGATCCATTTGGTAATGCCGTACACAGTTTAAGTAAGGTAGATGTGCGCGGTAAACAGGTGGTCATTTATGGCTGTGGGCAAATTGGTATGTTTGCCATTTTATTGGCGCGTCAGTTTGGAGCTAGCCAAGTAATTGGAGTTGATACCAACCAACATAATCTGGATATTGCTAAACAATTAGGCGCTCACCAGACAGTGTTAATTCAGCCAAAAGGGGATAGTCAGGCTTGTGCTGAGGTGTTGAAACTCACCGCTGGTCGAGGGGCTGATATCACTATGGAAATGGCTGGTTTTAACTCATCGGTGAATAATTGCATCGCCACTACCCGGTTTGGCGGAGAGGTGATTTTATTCGGTATCAAAGACGGCGATTTTACGATCAACAAATTTTCCGGCATGATCATGAAGGGTTTAACGTTGCATTGTGTGATTGGTCGACAGATTTTCAAAACCTGGCAAACGATTGATAGTGTGTTATCTGACAAGTCTAACGGTGTCCAAGATAAAATTTGGAATATAATTCTCAATGGTGGTAAAGATACGGTCATTAAATTTTCTGAATATACACCCGAACTCATGGAACAACGCATGCGCGATTATCCAAAATTAATTTTTGATGTGCAAAATTGACACGAACCGTATCTTATCTACCAACTAATATTTACCCCCTTAGTCCCCCTTGCAGGGGGAAAAGATAGAATAAAAAAAATCTTCTCTTAGCCCCCTGCAAGGGGGTTGGGGGTAAAGAAAGATTATTATAATAACCATATGAATCAACGTCTCAACGAAGTTTGTAATCAAGTTCTATCAGAAATAAACCAGGCTGGTTTAACCAAAACTCAACGCGTGATTAGTTCACGGCAGGGGACAAAAGTAGTGGTTGACGGAAAAGAATATTTGAATTTTTGTGCCAATAATTATTTAGGTTTATCGGGTAAGCAAGAGTTAGTCGAAGTGGGCAAACAGGCTTTGGAAAAGTACGGTTTTGGACTATCCAGTGTGCGGTTTATTTGCGGTACACAGACCATTCATCAAGAGCTAGAAGTCAAACTGGCACAGTGGTTTCATAAAGAAGCGGCGATCACTTTTACGTCATGTTGGGATGCCAACGAAGCAGCGTTTGCTACTATATTGACCGATCAGGACGCCGTGATTACCGATGAATTGAATCATGCCAGTTTGATTGATGGGATACGTCTGTGTAAAGCCGAGCGGCATATTTTTAAACACATGAATTTAGCTGATCTTGAGCAACATTTAAAAGATACGCAGAGTAAAAGATTGCGCTGTGTTGTTACCGATGGTGTGTTCAGCATGGATGGTGATGTGGCGCCACTGCAGGGTATCTGCGATCTGGCTGAAAAGTATGATGCTTATGTAGTAGTAGACGATTCCCATGCCTCAGGTTTTATGGGTCAAACTGGCCGAGGCAGCATTGAACAAGCCGGTGTGCTGGATAGAGTCGATTTGATCACCACCACGTTTGGTAAGGCTCTAGGTGGGTCTAATGGCGGCGCCTTGGTTGGCAGTAAAGCTATGATTGATTTATATCACCAACGCGCACGCACTACTTTGTTTACTAATTCACTATCACCGATGATTGCCACTGTGACCATGTTTGTGTTGGATTATATCGATCAACATCCCGAACTGCGTGAGACATTATGGAAAAATACGCTGCACTTTAGAAATTTAATGCAGCAAGCTGGTTTTACTGTACCTGTTTCAGAACATCCAATTGTGCCAGTGATGATAGGTGATGGTAAAGCGGCCGGTGATATGGCGAAAGACATGTTAGCGGAAGGTATCTATGTCGTTGGTTTTAGTTATCCAGTAGTACCCATGGGCAAGGCCAGAATCCGTGTGCAAATTTCAGCCTTGCACACCACTGAGCAAATTGATACACTCGTGGCTGCTTTTACCAAATTAGGTAAGAAATATAAGATCATTTAACCATGCCTAAAGTAACATTCATTACAGATAATAAAACAGTCGAAGCTCAAGCGGGAGAATTACTACGTGAAGTTTGCCAACATAATGGGTTAACTTTACCATTTGGATGTGAGAATGGTTTATGTGGTACCTGTTTAATATCAATTAAAAAAGGCGCGGAAAATTTAACTGATAAAACCGATCAAGAAAAAGATACACTAGAGGTGTTGAATGCTTATCCAGAGCAACGCTTAGCCTGCCAGTGCCACCTCAAAGACGGTGATGTAACCTTCGATTTGGATTAATTATGTTTTTTCAGTTATTAACTGAGAAGCCACTTTTTATAGTGCCATGGATTCTGGCTGTGTTGTTAGCGATCGGTTGGCATGAGTTTGCTCATGCCTTGGCCGGTTACTGGCAAGGTGATGACACTGCCCAACGCTCTGGTCGACTAACTTTAAACCCACTCGCCCACATTGATTGGATGGGTTTTATTTTGTTGCTGTTAGTAGGTTTTGGCTGGGGAAAACCAACCCCGTTTAATCCCTATAATCTCAAATTTAGAAAGTGGGGTAGTGCCATCGTGGCCATAGCCGGTCCGTTATCTAATATTATTATGGTGGTGATAGCCTTATTACTGTATCGCTTACTTGGTTTTGCAGCCCTAGATTGGTCAGAAACTGGCAATTTATTAGAGGTTTTCTTACTTTTTATGGCAGAATTAAACCTCATGTTATTTGTGTTTAATCTCATTCCAATTCCGCCATTAGATGGCTCAAAAGTGCTGTTTAGTTTGTTGGGTCCAAGCCACCAAACTACAATATTGTTTTTGGAAACGCAGGGTCCGTGGTTATTGCTAATCGTGGTGTTTTTTGGTCAGGGTATTTTAGGTTGGCTTATGCAATTTGCCTTTGTTAGTGTTTATAGTTTATTCGGGTTGATTTGACAGTTAAAAGTACTATCTGGTACAGTAACGCGCGCTATGCCAACAATTAATCAGTTAGCCAGAAAAGGCCGCAAGAAGACAAAGCACAAATCTAAAGTGCCAGCTTTGTTGAGTACGTTTAATGTCATCCAACGTCGGCGGAAGGATTTACCGAAAGGGAGCGCGTTTAAACGTGGTGTTTGCACTAAAGTAACCACTACTACACCAAAGAAGCCGAACTCAGCTTTGCGTAAGATTGCTCGGGTGCGTTTATCAAATGGCATGGAAGTAACTGCTTATATTCCAGGTGAAGGGCACAACTTACAAGAACACTCCATTGTTTTAATTCGTGGTGGTCGGGTACATGATCTGCCGGGTGTACGTTATCATATTGTGCGCGGTGTCTATGATACTGCCGGAGTAGAGAAGCGTAACCGCAGTCGGTCTTTATACGGTACGAAACGACCTAAAAAATAATTTATGCGTGGAAAACCAGCTGTCCGTCGTGAAATATTATCTGATCCAGTGTATAACAGCACTGTCGTGGCTAAGTTTATCAATTATTTAATGCAGAACGGTAAGAAGTCTGTGGCGCAGAGTTTGTTTTATGGTGCCATGGCAGCAATCGAGAAGAAAATGGGTGAAAAAGGCTTAGATGTATTCGATAAAGCCATTAAAAATGTCTCACCGTTAGTTGAAGTAAAGGCTCGCCGCATTGGGGGTGCTAATTATCAAGTGCCTATCGAAGTAAGAGGTGAGCGTCGTTTTAATCTGGCTTCACGTTGGATTATTGGTGCTGCCAGAAGTAGAAAAGGTAAACCAATGGCTGAAAAATTAGCTTTAGAGTTAATGGATGCCGCTAGTGAACAAGGTGAAGCCATTAAGAAGAAAATGGATGTGCACCGCATGGCCGAAGCCAATCGTGCATTTGCTCATTTTGCCTAGAACTGGTATAATTACAGTCTATTTAATTTTTAACGCACAAAAAGCGTTTTTATGCTCAAATTATTTCGCAATTTCGCACTGAGTTTAGGCTTGGTGTTGCCAGTGTTAGCGTTTGCTCATGCTGGTCAGGCAGTCAGTTATGATTACAACAGTGATTATAACTACGATTATAATACAGATTATAATTATGACTACAACACAGACTACAATTATGATTACAACAGTGATTCTTCAGCTGGCGTAGCCGCTGCTGGATTAGGCATTGTGTTTATTATCATCGCAATGATCGGTGGTTTAATCGGATTACTGCTATTTGTTTTTGAAATCTGGATGGTGATAGATTGTGCCAAACGCACTTTTGACAACAAGACATTGTGGATGGTGATATTGATTGCTGGTTTTTTCTTTGGCTTTGGTCCAATTGCCGCGATCATCTATTTCTTCGTTATCAAACGCAAGAATATTGGTGGTAAACCAGCCGGAGTAGTACAGAAATAATTTTTTTTGCATTAATACAACTGTAGAGACGCATTAAAAACAAGTAGAGACATGCCATGGCATGTCTCTACTTGTTTTATGTTTTGACAGTTTTATGTAATATCTTTACATTTTAATAAGCATTTGGTAAGGTATGACTCTGTAAATTATTAGATAAAATTATTTTCACATGGATACCTCAGAGTTCAAATTAGATCAGGTGCGTAACATTGGCATCATTGCTCATATTGATGCAGGTAAAACAACCGTCTCAGAGCGAGTACTATTTTATGCTGGTAAGAAACATAAAATCGGTGAAGTTCATGAAGGATTAGCCGAAATGGACTGGATGGAGCAAGAACGAGAACGTGGTATTACTATTACAGCTGCTGCTACTACCGTATTTTGGCCGTATCCTAAATTTTTAGGCACCGGCCAAACTTGGATCAATTTAATTGATACACCAGGTCACGTTGATTTTACTGTTGAAGTGGAAAGATCATTACGTGTGTTAGACGGTGGGGTAGTGGTATTTGATGGTGTCGCTGGCGTTGAACCACAATCAGAAACAGTGTGGCACCAAGCGGAAAAATATAGTGTGCCGCGCATGTGCTTTATCAATAAATTAGATCGTACCGGAGCTGATTTCTATAAAGATTTAGCCTCCATTCACGAACGCCTCAGTAAACTGGCTGTGCCAATTCAATTGCCAATTGGTGTGGAAGATAATTTTAAAGGTGTCATCGATTTAATTGAAAATCATGCCGTTATTTATAATGATGATTTAGGTAAAGATGTTCAAATTATTGACATTCCTGATGATTTAAAGGCCAAAGCAGCTGAATATCGAGCTAAATTAGTCGAAGCAGTGGTCGAACAAGATGAAACATTAATGAATGCTTATTTAGACGGTAAAGAACCGGACATTGATAGTATTAAAAAAACTTTACGTCAAGCGGTTATTAAAAATCAGCTGATTCCGGTGTTGTGCGGCAGTGCGTTGAAAAATAAGGGTGTTCAGTTATTACTGGATGCAGTAGCTAGTTATTTACCATCACCATTAGATAAACCACCCCTGATGGCACATGATTATGACGATAATGAGAAGGAAATTGAATTACGTCCGGATAAATCAGCTCCATTAGCTGCTTTGGCGTTTAAAGTGGCCACCGATCCGTTTGTTGGTCGATTGATATTTATTCGGGTTTATTCGGGTAAATTAACCTCAGGTTCATACGTCTTTAACGCCACCAGTGGCAGCAAAGAGCGTATTTCTCGAATTGTGCGGTTGCATGCTAATAAACGTGAAGAAATTAATGAGGTACAAGCGGGAGATATTGCTGCTGTGATTGGTTTGAAAGATACCATAACAGCTGATACTTTATGTGACCCAGATCATCCATTGATTCTTGAAAAGATTACTTTTGCTCAGCCGGTAATTTCAATGGCGATTGAGCCAAAAACTAAGGTTGATCAAGAAAAAATGGGTGTGGCTTTACAGAAATTGAGTGAAGAAGACCCTACTTTCCGTGTGGAAAGTAACGAAGAAACCGGTCAAACCATTATTGCCGGTATGGGTGAATTACATCTCGATGTTTTAGTTGATCGTATGAAACGAGAATTTGGTGTGGAAGCCAATGTGGGTGCACCTCAAGTATCATATAAAGAAACGATTCGTAAACGCGCTGAGGCGGAGGGAAAATATATTAAGCAAACCGGTGGTCGTGGGCAATATGGTCATTGTTTTCTAACTGTTGAACCGCTGACCGATGCTGATCGTGAAGAAAAAAGCAAAGATAAGGATAAAGACAAAGGGAAAAATGTTGGTAAAGACATTACCTTTATGTTTGTTGATGCGGTTAAAGGTGGTCGTATTCCTCGTGAATACATCAGTCCGATCGAAAAGGGTATTAAAGAAGCCCTGACTAGGGGAGTAGTAGCTGGATATACTATGTTAAATATCAAGGCCACGGTGACCGATGGTAGCTATCATGAAGTCGATTCATCTGAATTAGCCTTTAAAATGGCCGGATCTATTGCCTTCCAAGATGCCTGTAAAAAAGCCGATCCAGTTATTCTCGAGCCGATTATGTCGATAGTTGTCACCACACCAGAAAATTTCATGGGTGATGTGATTGGCGATTTAAACTCCAAGCGAGGCCAAATTTTGGAAATGACCGATCGTGGACAAGCCAAAATCATTACAGCTTTGGTACCGTTATCAGAAATGTTCGGTTATGCCACCTCTTTACGATCTATGACACAAGGTCGAGCGTCTTCTTCTATGGAATTCAAGCAATATAGTGAGGTTCCGCGCCATGTACAGTTGGAATTAATCGAGAAACGCAGTAAATAATACAATTACGTAGAGACGTGCCGGCGGCACGTCTCTACGTAATTAACAACTTATCCACACGGTTGGCAACCCCTTATCTTTACAGGAAAAAAAAGCCTGGTATAATAACCCGGCTATAAAAAAGAGTTAAAATATTTAGTAATCAATCAATAAATTCAATAAATCCATATGGCAGATGTATTTGATCGTTCCAAGCCGCACTTAAACGTTGGCACATTAGGACATGTTGACCACGGTAAAACAACTACCACCGCTGCTATTTTGACAGTGTTAAATGCTAAGGGTGGTAAAGCAATGAAGCGATCAGTTGATCAGATTGATAACGCTCCTGAAGAAAAGGAACGTGGTATTACGATTAATACTGCTCATGTTGAATACGAAACCGAAAAACGCCACTACGCTCATATCGATTGTCCAGGCCATGCTGACTATATCAAGAACATGATTACTGGGGCTGCACAGATGGATGGAGCTATTTTGGTGGTATCAGCCGCCGATGGTCCAATGCCGCAAACCCGTGAACATATTTTGTTAGCTCGTCAAGTTGGTGTACCTACTTTTGTCGTGTTTTTGAATAAAGTTGATCAAGTTGAGGATGAAGAGTTATTAATGTTAGTTGAAGAAGAAATTCGTGATTTATTGAAGAAATACAAATTTGATGGCGATAATATACCAATTATTCGTGGATCAGCCTTAAAAGCGTTACAAAATCCAACTGATGAAGCCGCCATTAAACCAATCATTGATCTTTTGAATGCTCTAGATACTTTTATTCCTGAACCAAAACGTCCAGTTGATAAGCCATTCTTAATGGCCATTGAAGACGTTATGTCGATTGAGGGTCGCGGTACTGTAGTAACTGGTCGGATTGAAACTGGTATCGTTAAATTAGGTGATGAAGTTGAAATCGTCGGTGTACGCGATACTTCCAAAACCACTGTCACAGGTATTGAAATGTTCAATAAAACTTTAGATGAGGGTCGAGCTGGTGATAACGCCGGTATATTGCTCCGTGGTACGAAAAAAGAAGATGTTGAACGTGGTCAAGTATTGGCTAAGCCAGGTACTATTACACCTCATTCAGAGTTTGAAGCTGAGGTATATATCTTATCGAAAGAAGAAGGTGGTCGTCACAAACCATTTATGAGTGGTTACAAACCTCAATTTTATATGCGTACTACTGATGTGACTGGTGAAGTTGTTTTACCTCAAGGAACAGAAATGGCCATGCCGGGTGATACTTTAAAAATGGTTATTAAGTTAATTGTGCCGGTAGCGTTAACCGAGAAGCAAAGTTTCTCGATTCGCGAAGGTGGCCATACGGTTGGTGCAGGCGTAGTAACCAAAATAGTGAAATAAACAATAATCTGTGCCTGTAAAGAAAGCTCTTGTACAATCTGAAGATGAGATCGAACAACGTATCCGGGTGAAAATCCGCGCGTACGATAGTAAGATTATTGATCAATCTTGTCGAACGATTATTGAAACGGCGCAACGCACTGGGGCACGTGTGCAAGGGCCCATCCCATTGCCAACTGAACGCACTCGTTATACAGTGCAACGGTCAACTTTCATCCATAAGAACGCCCGTGATCAATATGAGATCAGTACACACAAAAGATTGATCGATATATATAAGCCCACTGCCAAAACTATTGATGAACTGTCGCACTTGAACTTACCAGCCGGAGTCGATGTCGAAATAAAAATGTAACAAAATTGCACCATTTATAAGCCACTGCCGTTTGCGCTGAAGTGATCCCGAGCAAGACAAGGGATATCGTCAGACCAAGCACTGCAGATTTTTTTATGAAAAAACCCACTACCAAATTTCTCCTAGCTAAAAAACTTCACATGTCACAACTGTTTGATGATAACGGTAATGTTGTGCCCGTGACTATTTTAGCTGTCAGCCCAAATATGGTAACGCAATTAAAAACTGTTGAGTCAGATGGCTATGTGGCTGTTCAAGTTGGTTGTGAGGAACGTCGGGCTAAGACAACTTCAAAAAGTTTAGTGGGACATACCAAAGGATTAAATAAAGTATTTCGCAATTTTTCAGAGTTTCGGGTTGAAGATGTGTCTGGTTATAAAGTGGGCGATGTCATAACAGTCGAGAAATTTGCTGTAGGAGATAATGTAAAAGTTATTGGTTACAGCAAAGGTCGCGGTTTTCAAGGTGTTGTTAAACGTCATGGTTTCCATGGACAACCTGCCAGTCATGGTCATAAGGATCAGTTGCGTGCCTCTGGTTCGATTGGAGCCGGTGGTGTGCAGCGTACTTTTAAGGGGTTGCGTATGCCTGGTCGCATGGGCAATGCCAAAGTATCTATTTCAAATTTGAAAGTTGTGAAAGTTGATGCTGCTCAGAATGAAGTTTATTTAAAAGGAGCTGTGCCAGGTGCCAGGAATGGTTTAGTTTGGATTTATCAATAATTTATGGCCACTGTAAAATTATATAATGTATCAGGAAAAGTAATTGGGGAACAGAAGTTGTCTGATGGTTTGTTTGCTGTACCAGCTAAAATGCAAGTTGTCCATCAAGTAGTGGTGGCACAACAAGCCAATAGTCGTGTTGCCATTGCTCATACACTGACCAAAGGGGAAGTGCGTGGTGGCGGTCGTAAACCATGGAAACAAAAGGGCACTGGTCGAGCGCGGCAAGGCTCAACGCGTAATCCACAGTGGCGTGGCGGTGGTGTAGTGTTTGGTCCGCGCAGTGATCGTAACTTCAGTTTGAAGGTGAATAAAGCGATGAAAAAAACGGCTTTGGCGATGGTGTTGTCTGATAAAGTGGTGAGTGATAAGTTAATTGTAGTTGATCAATTTATGCTAACAGCTTCGAAGAGTAAACAATTAAGAGAAGTTTTGCAGGCTTTACCTTGTGCCGGACAAAAGAGTTTAATCAGTTTAGGTGCCATTGATAGCAATGTGATTCGAGCCAGTAAAAATTTAACCAAAGTCGGTTTATGTGCCGCCAATAGTTTGAATATTGTTGATCTACTCAAGTATGATTATTTTGTGGTAGATGCCGCTGGGATTGAACAAATTGAAAAAACTTATGGGAATATTTAGTAAAAAAACTGACAAAACACCATCTGTCGAACCGGTGGTAACTGAAACAAAGCCAACTGTAACGGTCAGTGTTTTAGTTCAACCAGTTATTACAGAAAAGTCTACCAAAAATGGCACTTATGTTTTTAAAGTAAACAATGCAACAACTAAAAATGAGATTAGAAAAGCGTTTAAGAAACAATATGGTAAGGAACCAAGAAAAGTGAATATTGTTAATGTCATGGGAAAAACTAAAATTCGTGGTAGAATTGTGGGCAAGCGTCAGAATTGGAAAAAAGCCATTGTTTATTTAGTAAAAGGGGAAACCGTTGAGATCAATCAAAAATAATATATGGGAATTAAACTGTACAAACCAACTTCACCAGGTCGACGCAATTCCAGCGTAGATGATTTTAGTGATGTCACCGCTGATAAACCATACAAACCTTTAACGTTGCACTTGAAGAAGCATGCCGGACGTAACAGTCAAGGTAAGATAACCGTGCGTCATCAGGGCGGTGGTGCCAAACAACGTTATCGTTTGGTAGATTTTTCCCGACGTGATTTTCTCGATCAGATAGCTACAGTGGAAACGATTGAATTCGATCCAAACAGAAATGCGCGGATTGCTTTAATTGCCTATGCTGGTGATAAAAAAAGTTATATTATCGCTCCAGATGGGTTAGCGGTTGGTCATAAAATCGTGACATCATTGCAAAAACAAGATGTTAATGCCGGAAACAGAATGCCATTGGAATTTGTGCCAGCCGGTATGATGGTTCATTGTGTTGAATTAGAACCGGGCAAGCAAGGATTATTAGCGCGCGCCGCCGGTAATGGTGTTACTGTGATGTCGATGGAGGGGCAATTTGTTCAAGCGAAATTACCATCTGGTGAAATTCGGATGTTTGATAAAAATTGTTTAGCCACCATTGGTCAGGTTAGTAATGCCGAACATCGCACCATTCGCTGGGGGCGTGCCGGTCGACAACGTCATCGTGGGATCAGACCAACCGTGCGTGGTAAGGCGATGAATCCGGTCGATCATCCACATGGTGGTGGTGAAGGCAATCAACCAATTGGTATGAAGCATCCGAAGACGCCACAGGGTAAACCAGCCTTAGGTGTGAAGACACGGAAACCAAAGAAGGCTTCAAACCGTTTTATTATTAAACGCCGACGTGGGTAATTGTATGGGACGAAGTTTAAAAAAAGGTATATATATTCACCCGAGCTTGATTAAGAAAGTCCAACAAGCAGTGGCTGGAAAAAGCAAAGCGGCGATCAAAACTTGGTCACGGTCTTCCACAATTACTCCAGAAATGGTTGGGTTGCATTTCAGTGTCCATAATGGTAAACAGTTCATTGATGTGTTTGTCACAGAAAACATGGTCGGTCATCGCTTGGGCGAATTTTCTCCCACCCGCAAATTTGTCCGCCATGGTGGAAAAATGCAGAAAGAACAAGAAAAAGCTGCCTCTGATGCTGAAAAAGCTAAAGCGGCTGCTCCAGCGCCAAAAAAATAATATATGGAAGTTAAAGTACACTTACGTCAACTCCGCATCGCTCCACGCAAAGTTCGCTTAGTGGCCAGCTTGGTGCGTGGTTTGTCAGTAGTGCAGGCTGAGCAACAATTACGCTTTGCCAATAAGGCGGCCGCTAATCCGATCTTGAAGTTATTATTGTCAGGTGTCGCCAATGCGGCTTCCTTACATAAAGTAACCAAAGATCAACTGTATTTGAAGTCTATCTCGGTCGGTGACGGTACTACTTTAAAGCGTTGGCAACCGCGCGCGATGGGACGAGCGACGCCAATTCGTAAACGCGCGTCACATGTTATACTGGTGTTAACTGATAAACCTGATAAGAAGAAATAATTTATGGGCAAGAAAGTTAATCCAAAGATTATCCGGCTGAATACGACAACGACACACTTGTCGAAGTGGTTTGCGCCGAAACGTGAATTTGCCAAACTCCTGCAACAAGATGTACAGATGCGTAAATTTATTCGGACACGTTTACGTGATGGTGGTATTTCACGAGTAGAAATGCGCCGTGCTAATGATCAATTAACGCTGCACATTAGAACATCAAAACCAGGTATGATTATTGGTCGGAGTGGGGTTGGTATAGAAGATTTAAAGAAACAGATTAAGAAGAAATATTTTGGATCAGAAAAGATTAACATTCACATTGAAATTGAGGAAGTGCGTCAACCAGATCTCGATGCTGAATTAGTTATGCAGGGGATTATCTATCAGTTAGAAAAACGGATTCCATTTCGGCGGGCAATGAAACGTGGCATTGAACAAGTGATGGGTGCTGGTGGTAAAGGGGTAAAGATTATTGTTTCCGGACGGTTGAATGGTTCTGAAATTGCTCGGGTTGAAACCTTGAATCAAGGGTCTGTGCCAACTCATACATTACGAGCCGATATCGATTATGCTCGGGGTGCGGCGCGCACGATCTACGGAGCCATTGGAGTAAAAGTTTGGGTTTATCGTGGTGAGGTATTCGCTAATGAACAACCAAAGATTCCAGTGATTGAGCAACCAAAACAGGCACATCGTGGACGTCAACCGGAACGTGACCGTGGCAAATCTGTAGCCGGCAAAGCTAAACGAACAGTGGTAAAGTCAAAGAAGAAACAATAATATTATGTTAACTCCACGCAAGATAAAACATCGTAAATGGCATCGCGCGCAGGTGCGCGGGCAAGCTACCCAGAAAACTGTCCTTAATTTTGGCGATTACGGTTTAAAAGCATTAGAAGGTGCCTGGATTACGGCTCGCCAAATTGAATCATCGCGTCGCGCCATGACACGTTTTGTCCAGCGCGGTGGAAAAATCTGGATCCGTATCTTTCCGCATAGCCCAGTGACGCTGAAAGGTGGAGAAATCCGGATGGGTGGTGGTAAGGGAGCGGTCGATCACTTCATTGCCGAAGTTAAGCCTGGTACTGTATTATTCGAGATCGGCGGAGTAATAGAAAAAGACGCCAAAGAAGCTCTACGTTTAGCTGCCCATAAATTACCAGTGAGAACTAAATTATTAACTCGCGTATGAAACAAACAGTCCATCGGCATTTTCAAGGAGTGGTGGTGTCTAATAAACAGTCGAAAACTGTCGTGGTTAAAGTTGATCGCTTACGGTTTCATCCCATTTACAAAAAACGATTTACGATGAGTAGTAAATTTCATGTCCATGATGAGCGTGAACAATATGAAGTTGGAGACACAGTTGAATTTGTTGAGTGCCGTCCGATTAGTAAGACCAAAAAGTGGCGGGTAGTGTATAAGAAAAATATATGATTCAATTACGTAGTTATTTATCAGTTGCCGATAATAGTGGAGCCAAGGTAGTCAGTTGTATTATGGTACACGGCGGTTATCAAAAACGTTATGGGCACATTGGCGACATTATCACTGTATCTATTAAAGAAGCCCATCCACATACCCAGATGAAAAAGGGAACGATTGGTCATGCTGTGATCGTGCGCACCAGAAAAGAAATTCGGCGTAAAGATGGCAGCTATATCAGATTTGATGATAATTCCTGTGTGATGATTGATAAGAAATCAAAAGAACCGATTGGTACTCGTATTTTTGGACCGATACCGCGCGAAATCAAGCTTAAAGGATTTACCAAAATAGCCTCATTGGCACCAGAAGTTTTATGATGAAAATTAAACAAGGAGACATGGTTAAAGTAATGAAGGGCAAAGATTCCGGTAAAACCGGTAAAGTGGTTCAGGTATTATTGCAAGACCATAAAGTGGTGGTGGAAGGTTTGCACATATTGAAAAAACACATGAAGCCAACCAAGCGGGGAGAGAAGGGGCAACGGATTGAATTTTCTGCGCCAATGCAACTGGCTAATGTGCAGCTGGTGTGTAGTAAATGTAATAAAGTCACCAGAGTGGGCATGAAAGTATTAACTGATGGTAAAAAACAACGCATTTGTAGTAAATGTAAAGAGGTATTGTAAATATATATATGACACGACTAGAACAACGCTATAAAGATCAAATAATTCCCAGCCTCATGGCTAGCTTCGATTTGAAGAATAAAAATGCCGTACCAAAACTGACCAAAGTAACTATTAATGTTGGCTTTGGAAAGGCCAATGGTGACAAAAAAATAATTGATGCCGTTAGTCATACTCTGACACGTATTTCCGGACAGAAACCGATTTTGACTAAAGCCAAAAAATCAATTTCAAACTTCAAATTGCGCCAAGGTATGGTGATTGGTGCCATGGTCACTCTGCGCAAGGATCGGATGTACGAATTTGTCGATAAGTTAATTAATGTTAGTTTACCCCGGGTACGTGACTTTCAAGGCATTAAACGTACGGCGGTTGATCAGGATGGTAATTTGAATATTGGCTTAAAAGAACATTTGGTGTTTCCGGAAATTAAATCTGATGGGGTTGAGCATGTGCATGGGCTAGAAGTGGCCATTACGACCACAGCCGATAATCAGAAGCAAGGTATGAAGTTATTTGAATTATTAGGTATACCATTCAAGAAATAATCCTATGGCAAAAACCTCACAAGAAGTCAGCGCACGGCGCAAGCCAAAATTTTCCACCCGTCGAGTGAATCGTTGTTGGCGATGTGGACGGCGCCATGGTTTTATGAGAGATTTTAAACTGTGCCGGATCTGCTTCCGGGAATTGGCTGAACAAGGCGCAATTCCAGGAGTTAAACGCGCTAGCTGGTAAAGACTTATTAAGTAATACACATCCATGACCGACCCAATTGCTGACATGCTTACAAGAATTCGGAACGCCGCCGCGGTTCGTAAACCGACTGTTGTGATACCGTTTTCTAAACTAAAAAATAAGTTAGCTTTAATTCTCAAAAAAGAGCATTACATTGAGAATTTAGCTACAATCCAGGTGGCTGGAAGACCTAATTTGGAGTTGACTTTGCGTTATTTACCGGATGGTCAATCTGCGATTCAGGCGGTTAATCGGATTAGTAAACCGGGTCGACGGGTTTATGCCCAAAAGAAAGTTTTGCCTTATGTTCAGAATAATTTCGGTCTGGCCATAATTTCTACCTCACAGGGTTTGATGACTAATAAACAAGCGCGCCAAAAGAATTTGGGCGGAGAAGTGATTTGTGAAATTTATTAACACCTATGTCTCGTAAAGCCAATAAACCCATTTCAATTCCTACCGGTGTCACCGTCACTGTCGTAGATCACCTGGTCACAGTTAAAGGGCCAAAAGGTGAATTGCAGCAAAAAATTCATCCACTAGTCACAGTGACTGTTGAAACTGATGGCGTGCACGTTTCTGTGCAGCAGCCGGATGAGAAATTTCAGCGTTCGCTGTGGGGTACAACCGGAGCCTTGATCAGTAATATGATAGTTGGTGTTGTTACTCACTATGCTAAACAACTTGAAATAAATGGCGTTGGTTACGGCTTTGAAGTAAAGGGTAAGCAATTGCAAATCAAGGCTGGTTATTCCCATGTGGTTTTGATGGATATTCCTGAAGGAGTAGCCATTAAACAGGAAAGAAATTTGATTACCTTGAGTTCACACGATAAACAATTATTGGGGCAATTTGCCGCCGAGGTGCGTAAAGTCCGTAAACCAGAACCATATAAGGGTAAAGGTATAAAATATGCAGATGAAGTTATTATTCGTAAGCAAGGTAAACAAGCCGCGAGTGCGTAATTATAGAATCATTATATGAACAAAAAACTTCTCTTATCTAAACAAGCGCGCCGGCAACGTCGGCAACACCGGGTTCGGGCTAAGCTTGTCGGTACAGCCGAACGACCACGTTTATCAGTGCGTCGGTCGTTACAGCATATCAGTTGTCAGTTGGTGAATGATATTATTGGCAAAACCATTGCGGCCACATCAGATCAGAAATTAACCGGCACCAAAACGGAACGAGCGACAGCGGTTGGTACGACAATAGCTGAATTAGCTAAAAAACAAGGTATCAATCAGGTGGTATTTGACCGATCCAGTTATCTTTATCATGGTCGAGTTAAAGCTTTAGCCGATGCTGCCCGTGCAGCCGGATTACAATTTTAATGTCTATGTCAAAACAAGGAAACCGCAATTCAAAACGTCAACAACCCAAAGATGAGTACGATCAATACACTGTGGATTTGGCGCGGGTAACACGCGTCATGGCCGGAGGTAAACGGATGCGTTTTCGGGCTTGTGTCGTGGTAGGAAATAAAAAAGGTGTCGTCGGAGTGGGCTTAGCCAAAGGTCAGGATGTGACAGGAGCAGTGCAAAAAGCTGGTCTGAAAGCACGTAAACACCTAATTCGTGTGCCAATTGTCAATGAATCTATACCACATCCAGTATTCATGAAATTTGCCAGCGCTAAGGTGTTATTAAAACCAGCTCAAAAAGGGCGCGGTTTGATTGCCGGCGGGGCAGTGCGAGTAGTATTGGAAGCAGCTGGTGTACCAAATGTAGTTAGTAAAATGATGGGTTCGCGCAATAAAATTAATAATGTTTATGCCGTGATCGAAGCGTTGAAAACTCTTCGAGCTGAGCGTATTAAATAATGTTATGTTGACACTTACATCACTTCAACCTAAATCTAGAAAACACAAACGGCGCATTGGCCGTGGCAATGGTTCTGGCCGTGGTACATTTTCCGGCCGAGGCATGAAAGGACAAAGATCACGCAGTGGTAGTAGAGGTGGTTTAAAATTGCGTGGCTTAAGAAGTTTAATGAAGGCTATTCCAAAAGTACGTGGAGGAGCGCGACGCTTCCATGCTGAACGTCTCACGACTGTAACCTTGGCCTATTTAGAGCGCAAATGTTCCGCGAATACGACGATTGAATTGCGCGGTAATAAAGTTTTGGGTAGTGGAGAAATTACCAAACCATTACTTGTTAAAGCCAGTGCTTTTTCTGCGTCTGCCAAAGCTAAAATAGAAGCGGCTGGTGGTAAAGCAATTCCATGTGGCAAGCAGTAAATAAAATTGTCGGTAATGCTGATTTGCGCAAAAAAATTGCCTATGTGTTAGGGTTGTTAGTTATTTTTCGTTTGGCCGCTCATGTGCCAATTCCTGGGGTGGACGTTACAAACTTAAAGGCGTTTTTTAGTAGCAATGCGTATCTTGGTTTGTTAAATGTATTTTCTGGTGGTGCGCTTGAAAATTTTTCTCTGGTAATGCTTGGGGTCGGCCCTTTCATTTCTGCTTCGATTGTTTTTCAACTGTTGGGCATGATTGTGCCCAAGTTTGAGGAGATGCAAAAAGAAACTGATGGGCAAAGGCAAATTCAACAATGGACACGTTATTTAGCTGTACCCATGGCCATCATTCAAGGTTATGGCACCATTAGTTTATTACAACGTACCGGCGGTGGTATTATCGGTCAGTTATCTACCTGGCAAATGGTTACGGCCGTAGTGTTGATCTGTGGTGGTAGTATCTTTACTATGTGGTTAGGGGAGTTAATTACCGAAAAGAATATTGGTAATGGTATTTCAATAATGATTTTTGCCGGTATCGTGGCGCAATTGCCCGTGGCCATACAACAATTGTTAGCCACCTATGACAGTGCGCAATTACCCAGCATTATTTTATACGTTGTCATCGCCTTGTTAGTTATCTTTGGGGTTGTGTTTGTGACTCAAGGGCAGCGTAATATTCCCATTGCAACAGCGCGCCAAATGCATGGACAAAGCTTAGCTGGTCGAGAAACGCATTTGCCACTCCGCGTGAATCAGGCTGGTGTAATTCCAATTATCTTTGCCGTTTCTCTAGTATTTATTCCACCGATTATCGGGCAATATCTGGTGACTATATCAATTCCATGGGTGGCGACCTTTGGTCATTTCTTAATTGATGCCTTTAACAATAAAACCGTTTATGCGGTGCTATATTTCACCTTTGTCTTTATTTTTACTTATTTTTATACGGCCGTAGTGTTCAAACCGGAACAAATTGCGGAAAATTTGCAAAAACGAGGGTCGTTTATACCAGGTGTGCGTCCGGGTAAACCAACCGCCGAGTATTTACAGTTTATTTCAAATCGCATTGTCTTATTTGGTGCTTTATTTTTAGGTCTGATTGCGGTTTTGCCAACGGTGTTGCAGTCTTTTTCTTCCAGCTCAACCAGTAGCGTCGTAATTGGAGGCACATCGTTATTGATTGTGGTATCGGTCGCTCTGGAAACAGTGCAGCAAGTGCAAGCGCAAATTAAAGTTCGTGAGTACGAATATTTTTAAGGGTGTAACCATGGCGCGCAATATCTTATTGTTCGGTCCACAAGGTTCTGGTAAAGGGACACAAGGTGAACGCCTCAGTGTTCATTTGGGATTACCGTTTATTGTGACTGGCAATATATTTAGAGAACATATCAAAAATAATACAGTCATTGGGCAAGAGATTAAGAGCTTTATCAAGGCTGGTAAACTAGTGCCTGATCATGTCACTAAGGCTGTGATTAATGATCGTTTACAAAAACCTGATTGCCAAGCTGGTTTTATTTTAGATGGCTATCCGAGAAACTTAATACAAGCGGAGGCTTTGGATAAAATAACCACAGTGACACATTTGATCTATATTGCTTTATCTGATGCTTCCGCCATTGATCGAATCGCCGGACGCCGCACGTGTGTAGCAGCTGGCCATGTTTATCACATTAAACATAATCCACCCAAACAAATGGGACTGTGTGATCAAGATGGGTCAGCTTTGTTACAACGTGATGATGATACAGAAGCGGCCTTACAAAAGCGTTTAGAAATTTACCATCAAGACACTGAACCGGTGTTGGAGCATTATCAGACACAGGGTGTTGTCCATACTGTTCATGGTGAAGAGACGATAATAACAGTTTGGGAAGAAGTCAAAGCCATTTTTGCATGATCCATATTCATACGCCCGGTGAGCAAACTAATTTACGCGCCAGTGGTAAATTACTGGGGGATATTCTTCGGCAATTAGTGGCTTTCACTAAACCGGGCGTAACCCTACTGCAAATAGAACAATTAGCCCAGCGTTTAATTCAAAAAGAAAAAGCCAAACCGGCTTTTTTGGGTTATCATGGTTATAAAAATATTTTATGTACGTCCGTCAATGAAGAGGTGGTGCATTGTCCGCCAACTGGCCGTGTCTTATTAGATGGAGATATTTTATCAATTGATGCTGGTGTGATAGTTCATGGTATGTACTCCGATGCGGCGGTGACGATTCCGGTTGGTAAAATTTCTGCTACAGCCCAAAAATTAATTGACGTGACACGAACATCCTTATATGAAATCGGCGTGGCGCAAATAAAGCCGGGTAATAAAATAGGGGATATTGGTCATGCCATTCAAACTTATGTAGAGCAGCATGGCTTTAGTGTAGTGAAACAGTTAGTCGGCCATGGCATTGGTCGGCATCTCCATGAGGATCCGGCCATACCAAACTATGGTGAAGCGCATATAGGTGCCATCTTAAAACCGGGCATGGCCATTGCCGTTGAACCAATGGTTAACGTTGGTAAGGAAGACGTCATCTTTGAAGACGATGGCTGGCGTGTGGTGACCACAGATGGTACACTAAGTGCACACTTTGAGCACACTTTTTTGGTAACGGATACTGGGTGTGAAGTGCTAACCAAGTTTTAATTTCACCTAATTATGAAATGTTTAGCCTTAGATTATGGCAAAGCCCGTGTCGGTTTGGCGCTGGGTGACAGTGACACAAAAGTGGCCGTGGGCAAAGGTGTGTTGAAAAGTCTCAGTCAAAATAAAGTGATTGAGAAAATTAAAGCCATTGTCAATTTGGATCATATTGATCGGGTGATTGTTGGCTTACCGGTAAATTTACATGGCGAGGCGACTGAGATGACCATTGAAGTACAACGGTTTATAGAAAAATTACGTAATCATATCAGCGTACCGGTGCAGACTTTTGATGAGCGTTATACATCCGCTATGGCCGATCGCTTACTGGCAGGTCAAACCGTGCCACCGGGCAAACAAGATGAAGTGGCGGCTCAGATCATTTTACAAAATTACTTAGATTCTTTGGTAGTATGATGGTTTGGTCTAGTTTGCTGGCAGTGGCTGCGGCAACTGGGGTGAGTTTTTTGATACGCAAAATTGCCTTACACTATAAAATTGTCGATCGACCAGATTTGTCTCCGCAGCGTAAAGATATTAAGAAACGTGTGCCACTATTAGGCGGTACGGCGATCTGGTTAGTTTTTTTTATTATCACCGCATTACAATTAATTGATTTAACCTCAGGCTATTTATTGCCTAAACATTTAGCTGGTATCTGGCTGGCCGGTGGCATTATTATTATTGGTGGAGGTTTAGATGATGTGTTTAATTTATCACCACTGAAACAATTAATTTTCCCGTTGGTGGCTTGTTTGGTGATAATTGGTAGCGGTATCGGTGTGGCCTATATTTCAAATCCCTTTGGTAATACTATATCTCTGACGCAAATACAATGGGTATTATTTACTGATCATGGTTTGCCTTACCAAATCACTGTGTGGGCAGATATTTTTACTGTAGTTTGGTTGATGTTAACGATGTATACCACTAAGTTGCTAGATGGGGTGGATGGATTAGTTAGTGGTATTGGGGCGATTGGCGGTATTATAATTGGCTTGCTCTGTTTAAGCACTACTGTACAGCAACCCGAAACTGCCAGTTTGGCCTTCATTTTTGCCGGTGCCTGTTTGGGTTTCTTGGTTTGGAATCTAGCACCGGCGCGACTTTATTTAGGTGAAGGCGGAGCTTTATTTATTGGTTTCATGCTGGGTATTCTAGCGATATTATCAGGTGGGAAAATAGCCACGGCTTTACTGATTTTAGGTTTACCACTCCTTGATTTACTAGCTGTTATAATTAGACGAGTAGTTATTGAACATAAATCACCGTTCAAGGGTGATTTATCTCATTTACACTTTCAACTACAGCAACGTGGCTGGAAAACCGGTCAGATTATCTTGGTTTATTATGCGATCACACTAGCTTTTGGTTTAAGTACACTGATATTTGGTGGTGTGATAAAAATAATCATGTTAGGAATCTTATTGGTGTTAGGACTAAGTTTAGTGCTGTATGCTTCGTTACATACTACTCAGTCTCAGCGTTAGTTTAGTATTATCTGGCTGTGTTCAATCAAAAACACATGTAAAAGTGAGTAATCATGTTTACTCTGTTTGGGTAGCCGACTCACTGTTTGAACAAGCTACAGGTTTGGGGGATATAGCACATTTAGAACCTGATCAGGGTATGATCTTTATTTTTCCACAGGAAACTGAGCAGGTATTTTGGATGAAAGATGTTGCATACCCCATCGATATTATCTGGATAAATGATGGTAAGGTGATAGGTAGTGTCACGGCTCAGCCGGATATAACCTTACGGTTTAAATCCCCAGATCTGGTAAATATGGTGTTAGAAGTACCGGCCGGAACAGTGGCGCGGGATGGCATTAAAATAGGGGATAAGGTAGCCCTTGACGAATCTTAATCAGTTACGTACTATACAGCCCTATGATCGCAGTTATTAAAACCGGTGGTAAACAACTCGTTGTTTCCCCAGCAGAGGTAATCACAATAGAGAAGATTCCAGGTGAGGTTGGCTCCACTGTAGTGTTTGATCAGGTGTTGCTGGTAGCAGACACGGATGGTCAAAACATCCAGATCGGTAAACCAAACTTAACCACTAAAGTGACTGGTACCATTACCAAACAGTATCGGGCGAAGAAAATTCGCATTGTGAAGTTCAAACAGAAAGTGCACTATCGCCGCAATCAAGGTCACCGGCAACACCAAACCCAGGTCACCATTGGGGAGATTAAATAAGACACATTTATACAAAATAACAAGAAGTGGACGAATATTATTCGTCCACTTCTTGTTATTTTGTTTTATTGTTGGATCATTTTCCGATCCACCAGTGCGGCCGTCAGTGTGACATCATCGGCGTATTCAATGTCGCTGCCAGTCGCTAAACCTCGCGCTAAACGGCTGATTGAGACCGGGCTATCTTTGAGAGCATCAATGATATATAAGGTAGTGGCTTCACCAGTCATGTCCGGATTTAAAGCAATAATCACCTCAGTGATACCGTGCGTGTGAATGCGAGCGACTAGTTCAGCCACATGCAGTTGATCTGGCCCAATGCCTTCTAACTGATTAACCGTACCACCTAAAATATGGTAAGTGCCATGATAGACGCCAGTCTGTTCTAAGGCTTGAATTGATGTCCCGTCAGACACAACACATACGACAGTTTGATTGCGTTGTGGGTTTTTACAGATATCACACAGGGCAAGATTGGAAAAATTAAAACAACGTTCACATAAACGAATCGACCGGCTCGCTGCCTGCAGATTAGCCAAGAGTTGCCCAATCACTGCCGGTGGCTGTTTTAGTAAATATACCACGTAGCGCTCAGCCGTTTTTCGTCCCACTCCCGGTAGAGTAGTAAAGGCTGTAATTAATTGCTCAATCGTAGCGGGATATTTGGACATTACTTCAGGCTGGATAAATCCGGCATCGTCATTTCACCACTCTGGATTTTTTTGGCCATAGACTTTTGGAGATCTTTACTGGCACCACTAATGGCATCAATCACACCTTGTTCCAGTTTCTTTTTCTCCGTGACGGTGAGTAAGCTTGAATCAATATCGAGTGATAAGATTTTTTGGGTACCATCCATGACAACATTTACTTTACCACCAGCGCCACTCCCATGAGCCGTTTCTTGAGCTAAAGCTTGTTGCATAGTTTTAGCCTGGCTGCGCAGATCTTTAAATTGTTTTAACTTTGAGAGCATGGACATAGTGGTGGCAAATATTAGTCGTTAAATGTTTTTTCTAAATTTTTAAAGCTGGCTTTTTCAATGTCGAAGAATAATTCGACTTTGCCGGTGGGACCATTACGATGTTTGGCTATAATCACATCGGCAATGTGTTTACGGTCAGTATCTTGCTTATAATATTCTTCCCGGTAAATAAATATTACCACATCGGCATCTTGTTCGATAGAGCCAGATTCACGTAAATGAGCCAGTTTTGGAATTGGAACAGTTTGGTTTTCTACCGCCCGAGATAACTGAGATAAAGCCAAAACCGGCACCCCTAACTCACGTGCTAAACCTTTCAGTGAGCGGGAGATTTCAGCAATTTCTTGCACACGATTATCGCTATTGGATGAGCGCCCTTCCATTAACTGCAAATAATCCAATACAATCAAGCCTAAACCATGTTCCATTTGTAGACGTCTGGCTTTGGTGCGAATCTCCATAATATTACTCATTGGACTATCATCAATATAAATTGGTGCTTCAGATAAGACACCCATCGCTTGTCCGATTCTGGGAAAATCATCATGGCCGGGGGCATCGGATAGTTTACCGGTGCGCATTTTCCATAAATCTACACCGGCTTGAGCACAAAGTAGCCGATCCACTAATTGATCGCGACTCATTTCCAAACTAAAAATACCCACTGGGATTCTTTCATTAACAGCCACATGGCGAGCGATGTCTAACGCCAATGAGGTTTTACCCATCGATGGGCGAGCGGCTAAAATAATCAAATCGGATTTTTGTAAACCACCCAGCTTGTTATCTAAATCGATATAGCCACTGGGAATACCCCGGAGCTTGCCTGAATCTTTATGGATTTCATCTATCCGATCAAAAGCATCGGCTAAGATACTACTGATGGGGGTGAAGTTTTGCCGCAGATGTTTTTGTGATACCGCAAACAACGCCTGTTCAGAATTATCTAATTGGCTACTCACATCATCGGTGGAATCATCATAAGCGGTTTGTAAAATCTGATGGGCGGCTTTAATCAATCGCCGCAAGGTGGCTTTGCGCTGAACGATGTTAGCATAACTGACAATATTAGCGGCCGATGGCACCATCGCCGTGAGAGACACTAAATAGCTTCTACCACCAACCACTTCAATACTCCCCATTTCAGTGAGGCGATTGGTAATACTAACAATATCCATCGGATCATGCTGGGAATAAATATCTTGCATGGCCTGATAGATAAGCCGGTGTTTATCACTATAAAAATCGTCTGGTGCCACAATATCAGCCACCTTAATAATGGCATCTTTATCGATCATTAATGAGCCTAAACAGGCTTGTTCGGCTTCTAGATTATGTGGGGGGAGTTGCTCCATAGGTGGAGATATAGTATACGCACGTTTTGACGGAAGTCAATTCTGCTGTACAATTGACAGGCTATGTTAACAATAGTTGAATTTTTCTTACATATTGATGAACAATTAAGTGTTATTATTGCTCATTATGGGGCTTGGACCTACGCCTTGGTGTTTGTGGTTGTGTTCTGTGAAACTGGGTTAGTTGTCACTCCTTTCTTACCGGGAGATTCTTTATTATTCACCTTAGGAGCGCTGTCCGCCCGGGGGGATTTAAATATTTGGCTAGTAGCTGGCTTATTGTTTGTGGCGGTGTTTTTAGGAGATAATGTTAATTATTGGATTGGACGAAGATTGAGCCCTAGTCTGTTTTCCGGAAAAAAAATTCGTTGGATTAACGAAAAACACTTACATGAAACCCAAGAATTCTACCGCAGACACGGTGGAAAAACGGTGATTATTGCCAGATTTATTCCCATTGTCCGCACCTTTGCTCCGTTTGTAGCTGGGATTGGAAAATTTTCCTATGATAGATTTTTAGCATATTCGCTAGCTGGTTCTGGCTTATGGATTCTAGCCGCGGTGGGTGGGGGATTCTTTTTTGGAAATATACCCATTGTGCAGAAAAATTTTAGTATAATGGTTATTGGCATTATTATTATTTCTCTGTTGCCAGCTGGAGTAAAATTTTTTCTGATGCATCGTCAAAGTAAAGCATCGGCACAACGCGTTGACAGTGATCAGGCCAGTTGATAGAATAGCCACGTTTTCGGGACGTTAGCTCAGGGGTAGAGCAATTGCCTTTTAAGCAAATGGTCGCTGGTTCAAATCCAGCACGTCCCACCTTCGTCCACCACAGCCTTCGGCGACGGTGGACTGCGGTGGGCAAGCCCACTACAGTGCAATGAATTTTTAAGAATAAAAATTGTTATGCATTATACTTACGTATTGCGTAGTCTAAAAGATCATATGCTATATACGGGCATGACCAATAATATTGAAGAACGTTTACAACGGCATAATCAAGGTTATGAATTAGCCACAAAATATCGTCGACCATTCGAGTTAATATTTTATGCTGCATTTCGTACTCGGTTAGAAGCGGCTGAGTTTGAAAAATACCTTAAAACAGGTTCTGGAAAACGTTTTATACAAACCAAGGTTCATGGCGCTGGTTCAAATTTACCAACCGCAGTGTAGCGGAGGATGGTCCAGCACGTCCCACCTTCGTCCGCCACAGCCTTCGGCGACGGTGGACTGCGGTGGGCAAGCCCACTAGACTAATATTAAGCTATCGATTAATGTGTATCCAATATGCGTGAATTATTCAAAAAAGGGCTTATAGGTATAGCTTTAGCTGGTGAACCAGATGCGTTAGCAGTAGATCCGGTACCAATACATGCAGTTCCAGTCACAAGAGAAGAAGTGCAGAGAATAGAAGCACAAAGACAAGAAGTTATTAACCACTACTTAGAGCAAATTTTTGATAAAGAAGATTCTGAACGTTTGCAAAAAGTTTTTATGAAAGATGGGCAAGGTGATCTTCTATATTATAGTGCGGTGGCTTTTAACAATGAAGATAAATATAAGGAATTTTCCTTATGGTTGAAAATAATACAAATTTTGGATGTACAGAAGACAAAAGAATGGCCTAGAGAAAAAGCGGAACGATATATAACCCATTTGATAGGAACGTTTGATGGTGGAGTAAATTTTATTGAACAGGATTTTGATGCTTTATGTAAAGACATAGTCGATAAGTCCTGGTTGACAAGTATGACAGGTGACAGTGACATGATGGTAGCGTTGAATGACTTTCTGCATAAGCAAAGGTTCGCTGAAAAAACCCCAGAGCAAATATTGGATTATATATACAGTGGTCGGCCAAAATCAGTTCATGGTGACGATTTGTCACAGTCACGTTTATTAACGATTATAAATTTATATCATTTAAGTGGTTGGATGTATGAAGTAGTTAGTGATAATAAGGAACGTGTTTTTTTCTCCAAGCAAACAGAAGTATTAGGTGTTGCTTTAGGAAAATATTATAAAGGTGAAGCTTCAATTGGTGATTCTTTTGAAACTAGTTTTGGCACTGTTCACACGGAAGACAACGGTTCGATCGCAGTGAAATATTTTGAGGAAACTGGTCGATTAGACTTGGCCAATGAACAAAAAAATAGTAACGTGCGATATTTGTCGGCCAAAATAATGACAGATATGATGAACATTAGTGATAAAATCAATGAATTCAATCCGCTTGAGCCAAGTTTGGAAAAACATTTAACGGCATTGGAGGTAGCGGTGGATTCTATTAACCCTCCTCTGAGCCCAGAGATATTGGATGCTAGTCTTAATATTGTTATGGTTCGTTATGAGCAATATCCATTTATTAAGCAGCGTATTGATAAAATTAGACAAAGCAACACAGAGCGCTTTCAGGGCAAAAAATAAATCACCCGAAGTCAAAAGTGTAGCCTTATAAAAAAAATGCTATACTGTCTTCATGCTTAGTTTCTTGAAAACAACTATTATTAAGTGGTTAAAGCGGCCGTTTGCGCATAATCCATTAGTGGAAACGCCAAGTTTGTATTTAGCTAAAGTCGGACAGGCTTATTATATTTGGTTAGCCTGTATAGTGGGTTGTTTTGTCTTAGCCTTTGGCGGCATTATATTATTTGTGGTGGGAGTCATTCATGGCTGGTTCTAAATTATTTTATACTTTAACCGTCAAACAAGCCCTGGCCGCAGTTGAGGCGAGCCAGGCTGGTTTAACCACCAAGCAAGCTAATCTGCGTCTCAGCCAGGCTGGAGCTAATACTCTACCAATGGCTAAATTAAAACATTGGTGGGAGGTGTTAGGTGAGCAGTTTAAGAGCCCGTTGGTATTTGTTTTGTTGGGAGCATCTTTGATTAGCTTGTTATTAAACGAACAAGTTGATGCGGTGGTAATTGCGGCGGCGGTAGCCATTCAGGTGATCGTGGGTTTTATTCAGGAATATAAAGCCCAGACAAGCCTGCAAGCTTTACAACAGGTCATTGCTTTATCCGCGCGTGTGTGGCGCGATGGTCATGAACAAGTTATGGCCGCACAGGAATTAGTACCAGGCGATATTGTGTTACTAACAGCCGGAGACAAAGTGCCAGCCGATGTACGGTTATTAGAACACGACGATATTGAAATAAATGAAGCGGCCTTAACCGGTGAAGCCGAACCAATAAAAAAAGATCACACTGCCATTTTAGAAGCTGATGCTACTGTAGGGGATCGTCTGAACATGGCGTTTTCTGGCACGGTTGTAACTAAAGGGTCGGCGCGTGGTGTGGTAGTACACACTGGCTTAGACACAGAAATGGGTGGTGTAGCCAGATTGATTAAAGAGACTGACGAAAATGCGACACCATTACAATTACAACTAGCTGGTTTTGCCAAAAAAATGAGCATTATGGTGGTATTAATCGCTGTGGGTATATTTTTGTTTGGTTATTTTGTTTTACACAGTGTAGTGGAGATGTTTACGGTGGCTGTAGCGGTGGCGGTCTCGGCGATTCCGGAAGGTTTGGCGATTGCGGTAACAATTATTCTAGCGGCCGGGATGCAACGCATTTTAAAACGTAAAGCCTTAGTTAGAAAACTAGTAGCGGCAGAAACGTTAGGCTCCACTAATGTTATTTGTACGGATAAAACTGGCACACTCACCGAAGGTAAAATGCAAGTAACCGATATTCTCACCTCAGATTCTGATAAAGACACCATGTTTGCTTTGCGCCTGGGTGTACTCTGTAATGACGCGATGGTAAATAACCCGGATGATATGGTGGAGGAGTGGGTGATATCTGGCAACTTAACCGAGCGGGCTTTATTATTGGCCGGTACACAAGCGGGTTTACATTATCAACAACTGCAAAAAATGGCGCCAAGAGTTGATACAATACCATTTGATTCCAGTATTAAATACATGGCCTCACTACACAGAGAAGCGCAGGGGAGAATGTTATATGTGAAAGGAGCTCCAGAAGTGATTGAGGCAAATTGTACACAAGTATTAGATGGCGGAAAGATTATGCATTTCTCTGAAGAAAAAAAGAAGCAATTTGATGCAAAATTTCGAAGCTTATCGGTGCGTGGTCTTAGAATTATCGCCTTAGCTTACAAACCCTGTGCTAGTCATGCTAAAAGCATCACACCAGACATGATGAGTGAATTGGTGTTTGTGGGTTATATTGGTATTAAAGATCCGCTGCGCCCAACGGCGAAACAAACTGTGGCCGAATGTAAACAAGCCGGAATAAAACTAGTGATGATTACCGGTGATCATAAATTAACCGCCAAAGCCGTCGCGGAAGAATTAGGCATCGCTGTTAGCCAGCCGGAAAATATAATGGAAGGTAAGGAGTTAGATGCCTTATCACAGTATGAATTAAAACAACGTGTCACCAATGTTAATGTGTATGCCCGGGTCACACCACAACACAAATTGCGCATCGTGCAAGCCTGGCAGAGCCATGACATGGTGGTAGCCATGACGGGAGATGGCATTAATGATGCTCCAGCCATTAAAGCCGCCGATATTGGAGTCGCCCTTGGGTCTGGTTCTGATGTGGCTAAAGAAACCGCTGATATGGTTATTTTAGATGATGACTTTAGTAGCATCGTAGCGGCTGTCGAAGAGGGTAGAGGTATTTTTGATAACATTAAAATAACCGTCTTGTATTTATTATCAGACAGTTTTACGGAGGTGTTGTTGTTGGTAGTTACTTTGTTAATTGGTCTGCCCGTGCCAGTGACGGCCGCGATGATTTTATGGATCAATATTGTAAATGATTCTTTTCCGAGTTTAGCCATGACACAGGAACCAAAAGAACCGCAAAACATGTTAGAGCAACCACGTGGGCATCACAATACCATTCTTGATACCGAAGTTAAAACATTAATCGTAGTGGTTAGTTTGATCACCGGATTATTTAATGTGGCTTTGTTTGCTTATATGTATCATCTAACCAATGATCTAGCTTATGCGCGTACGGTTATTTTCTTATCGATGGGGATAGATTCTTTATTATTTATGTTCAGTTTGCGCTCACTGCGACACATGATTTATCAAACCAATCTGCTGCGCAATCCATGGTTAATTGTATCGTTTTGTGTGGGAGTGATAGCTCAAGCTTTGCCGATCTATGTGCCGGTTCTACAGGTCTATTTTGGCACTAAAGCTCTGGATTATCAGGCTTGGGGGATTGTTATGGCTCTAATTGTGGTGGAATTGGTTATTATTGAGGTCAGTAAGTACTGTTTTCTGCGAGTAGCCAAAACGGTATAGTTTGCTATACTACTGGCCACTATGACTACACTTATTAAAGATTTTGCCACCCAGGTTGATGCCGAGGTGACAATGCAAGGTTGGGTATATAATTTACGGTCGTCTGGAAAAATCATGTTTTTACAGATGCGCGATGGCAGTGGGTTTACGCAAGCCATTGTTAATCAAGCCACTGTGTCGGCTGAAGTATGGGCAGCGGCGAATAGTTTAAATGTTGAATCTTCAGTTACACTCATTGGTAAGGTTTCTAAACATCCGAAAAAAGAGGAGTATGAATTACAGGTTAGTACAGTTGCGGTCATTCAAAACCCAATTGCAGAGTACCCCATTGGCAATAAAGAACACGGTCCGGATTTTTTGTTAGAACACCGGCACTTATGGTTGCGGTCACCGAAGCAGTGGGCGATTCAGCGCATTCGTAATTCAGTTATCAATGCTACTTACCAGCATCTCAATAATGAAAACTTTATAAAAATAGACTCACCAATTTTAACACCAAATTCGTGTGAGAGTGTGACTGAATTGTTTCAAATGGACTATTTTGATCTGGGTAAAGCTTATTTAACGCAATCTGGTCAACTTTACATTGAAGCGGCAATTTTTTCCCATGGTCGCGTGTTCGATTTTGGCCCAGTGTTTCGCGCTGAGAAATCCAAAACCAGACGCCATCTGACTGAGTTCTGGATGATGGATGCCGAAATGGCTTTTGTAGATTATATCGGCAACATGGATATTCAAGAAAAGTTGATTAAAGCCATTGTGAAATATGTGTTAGAACATAATCAGTATGAACTAACCGTGTTAGAACGAGATATTAAACCTCTACAAACTGTATTAGAGAAACCGTTTGTTAGAATCACCCACAGTGATGCTGTCAAAGAATTACGCAAACTGGGTAGTGATATCAAAGAAGACGATGATATGGGGGCCGATGATGAAACCATGATTACCAGTCAACACGATGCACCAGTGTTTGTGATGAAGTACCCAGCCAAAGTAAAAGCCTTCTATATGCAACCCGATCCAACTGATGCAGCCCATGTGTTGTGTTCGGATTTATTAGCTCCAGAAGGTTATGGTGAAATTATCGGTGGTTCACAACGCATTCATGATTATGATTTACTCTCCAAAAAATTAGATGAATATAAATTACCCCGTGCAGAGTATGAGTGGTATCTAGATTTACGTCGCTATGGCTCTGTCCCACATTCCGGTTTTGGTTACGGTTTAGAGCGCATCACCGGCTGGCTCTCTGGCACCAAACACATTCGCGAAACCATTCCATTCCCAAGAATGATTAATCGGATTTATCCATAAGATCATGCAACGAACCTGGATTATTGAGGCGGCCAAAAAAATTGGGGAGGAAGTACGCCTGCAGGGGTGGGTGCACCGGCGGCGCAACATGGGTAAGATGGTGTTTATTGATTTACGCGATCAAACCGGTATTTGTCAGGTAGTGTTTTTAACCAATCATGTCGAAGCCCTAACTGTAGCGGGTAATTTGAATCATGAAGATGTTGTTACCATTGTTGGTAAAGTTAACGCACGGCCAGCTAAACAAGTGAAGGCTGACCAACCGTGTGGCAGTTTTGAAATCGAAGCGTTAGAATTAGACATCATTAGTGCCGCCACACTGCCACCGTTTGAAGTGAATAAAAATACCAGTGAAGTGGGGGAGGATTTACGCTTAAAGCATCGTTATCTTGATTTACGCAGTGAGCGCATGCATCGCAATATAACTTTGCGCAGCCAGTATGTACAAAAAGCACGTGAGTATCTGTATGCCAGTGGTTTTATAGAAATTGAAACGCCTTTATTAACGAAATCCACCCCGGAAGGCTCACGGGATTTTTTGGTACCATCCCGCCAACACCCCGGTTCGTTTTATGCTTTGCCGCAATCACCGCAACAATATAAACAATTGTTAGTCGGAAGTGGGTTTGAAAGATACTTTCAATTAGCGCGCTGTATTCGTGATGAAGATTTGCGCGCCGATCGTGGTTATGAACATACTCAATTAGATCTTGAAATGGCCTTTGTGGAATATAATGATGTGTTGGATTTAGTGGAAGGTATGGTAACTTCAGCCGTTGAGGCGCTTGGTTTTACGATCAAACAAAAACCATTTCCACGGGTGACTTATCAAGAATCGATGGCCAAGTATGGGGCCGACAAGTTTGATTTGCGCGATGCGGAAGATAAAGCCAATGGTGTATTAGCCTTTGCTTGGGTGATCGAATTCCCATTCTTTGAAAAGACCGACGATGGTAAATGGACGTTCACGCATAATCCTTTCTCCATGCCGAAACCAGAACATTTAGAGTGGCTATTACAGGGTAAAAACATTGAGCAGATTATTACTCAGCAATATGATTTAGTTTGTAATGGCTATGAAGCCGGTGGTGGTAGTATTCGCGCCCATCAACCGGAAATTTTACGCGCCACTTATAAAGTAATGGGCTACACTGATGCCGAAATTGAAGCGAGTATTGGCCACATGTTAGAGGCTTTTAAATATGGTTTTCCACCCCATGGTGGCATCGGTTTAGGAGTAGAGCGCATGTTGATGAATCTAACCGGGGAAGATTATCTTAGAGAAGTACAGGCCTTTCCTATGACTACTCATGGTCAAACAGCTGTGATGTCGGCTCCTGCCCCCATATCGGAAGAACAATTAAAAGAGTTACATCTCAATGTCATACGAGATTAAGCTTGCACAATATCAAGGCCCACTTGATGTCTTGTTACAATTTATTGAACAGGAGCAGTTATCGATTACTGACATTGCCTTAGCGCAGATTACCGATTCTTTTATAGTTTATCTTGATACGGTCGAGGAATTATTTCCCGAAGAGTTGGCGGATTTTTTAGTAATCGCTACCAGATTATTGTATTTAAAATCTCGTGAGTTGTTACCCTATTTAATTACTGAAGATGATGAACCGGCCACCAATTTGGCGGAACATCTAAAAATGTATAAAGAGTTTCGGGATGCCAGTAGCGTGTTGGAAGATCGTTTAGCGCACGGTCAATATGCCTGTGTGCGGCCGGTTAGTTTAGCGCGGTTGGATACTGTAGAATTTAATCCGCCAGCTGGCATTGCCACTCATCATTTATATGAACTTTATGAAGGTGTGTTAGCGCGCTTAGATACTGTCATCAAAATACCCCAAGCGGCCATCCGGAAAGCGATCACCTTAAAAGAAAAAATTGCTACGCTTTACTCAGTTTTGCAACAACACAAGCAACTTCAGTTTTCCGATCTGATTCAAGATAATAAAGATCGCATGAATGTTGTTATAACTTTTTTGGCTATTTTGGAACTAATGAAACAAAATAATGTCACCGTGCAACAACCTAAGCAATATAGTGATATACTAATCGTATGCAATTAATGCCACAGTTGGAAGCTATTTTATTTGTGCTCGCTAAACCAGTTAGTTTTAGTAAACTCGCTAAATGGACTAATACTAGTATTCCAGAAGTTGAGGAGTCATTAAAACAGTATGCTGCCATGACTGGGGAACGGGGGATAAATATAACTTTAACTAATAGTGAAGCCCAATTAACTACCGCACCGGCGGTACATGATATTGTTAGCCAGGTGGTGAAAGATGAACGCACCGGTGATTTGACCAAACCATCTCTAGAAACTCTGTCGATTATTGCTTATCGTAGCCCCATTGCCAAAACCGAATTGGAGGCCATTCGCGGTGTGAATTGCAGTTTAATTATTAGAAATTTATTGATTCGCGGTTTAGTCACAGAAACCTTTGATAAACTCAAGGGGATTGAAGTGTACGATATCACTCCGGAATATTTACAATTATTAGGTGTGCAAACTGTGCAGGATTTACCGGAGTATGAACGGTTACATCGCGATATTCAATTAGGGGAGCGGCTAGCCTTTTTAGACAAACCGGGAGATTTTTTTACAAATAATATTACCAACGATGGCTCAGACACTCCGACTGAATAAATTTATTGCGGCGCATAGTCAATACAGCCGCCGGGCGGTGGATGAGCTGTTGGCTAAAGGCAAAATCACCGTGGCCGGTACGGTAGCGACCGTGGGGATGAAAATTGATCCGGATCATTTACCGGTTATAAAATTAAATGGCAAATCCATTATAGAACATGATCAAACCATGACCTATGTGTTGTTAAATAAACCGAAAGGTTGTGTAGTAACACGGGCTCATTTTTTGACCGAACGGAGTGTGATGACATTGCTGCCCAGTAGTTTGCAACATCTGCGTCCAGTCGGTCGTTTAGATAAACATAGTACCGGATTATTATTGTTAACCAATGATGGTGAAATAATTAATCAGTTCACCCATCCGCGTTATGAACATGATAAAGAATATATTGTGACGGTGAAGTATCCATTAAAACCAGATGATATTACCGCGTGGCGACGAGGAGTGCACTTAGAAGAGGGTTTTACTGGGCCAAATGCTTCAGTTGAGCAATTAGATGATAATCGTTTCAGAATTGTCTTACGGCAAGGCTGGAATAGACAAATTCGGCGGATGGTGGAATTGCGGCAAAATCGAGTCTTAGAATTAGAGCGCATCAGACTTGGTCAGATGGTGTTGGATAATTTGCCGTTAGGTAAATGGAAAGTAATTCAGCGCGCCGCTATTATTTAGTTTATGTTACAGCAAGTGTTATGGTCAATCTTGGTTTGGGGAGTAGTCTTTGTGCCCACCGAGTGGGTGATGGTGCCAACACATCATCTTGACGAACCGGCTAATACGCAACGTTTGCCGGTGACTGTGTGGCGCACAGTGCCGCGTCCGGTGGATAATGAGCTCGGACCAATTTTGCAAGCCAAATCCGCCATTGTGTTAGATGTGACCTCAGGGATGGTTTTGTGGCAAAAAGAACCTGATGAAGTTTTACCCATGGCGAGTCTGACAAAATTAATGACCGCCTATGTGGCTCAACAGCAGATCGATGATTGGACAACCAACCAAGCGGATCTTTTAAAATCTGCTCTGATTGGTTCGATAAATGATGCTGCGGTGCAATTATCCCAGAGTACGAATTTATCTGAGGATGAGTTTATTACAACAATGAATGATCAAGCCAAAGTGTTAGGCATGGTCAACACTCACTATCAAGATCCAACCGGTTTGTCTGAGCAATCTGTTTCCACCAGCCGCGAGTTGAGTTTGTTATTTCGGACTATTATTCATGACCAGTTTTTACTACAACCCATGACTCAATCTGAGCATCGCATGGTGGTAAATAATCATGAAGTCATTGTAAAAAGTACTAATCAGTTTTTACTCAATCATGCGCCTCATATGGTGGCCGGTAAGACTGGCTTTACCTATGAAGCCGGTGGGTGTTTAGCCACGTTAGCCGAGAACGATGCCGGTAATCAGATCATTGTTATTCTATTAGGGGCTACTGACGAAACCGCCCGGTTTAATGAAACCGAGCAGCTAGTCAACTGGACATTTGATCATTACAATTGGCCTTAAAATAATCATTAATTAATTTTAAAAAATTTTATGGGAAAAGTTGTTCAATTTCCAACTAAAGGAGCGGAAACAGAATTTGAGAAAAGATTAAAACAAAGACAAGAAGGTAAAGGAGCTATATCATTAGGAGAAACTGCTCATGTAGCTGAAGTTTCAACTGGTGAACAAGTTGAAATAGATCCGGTGAGATTTAATAGTGTATGGGATATTTATAAAGTGATAGAACGTAATTTTAAGAATAAAGATTCGGCAGGCCGAGAGCAAGCGTTAGGTGAATTACAAAAATCATTAGGGGTTGAAGTAACTGTTGCTAATGAAACAACTCCAGATGAGGCCGCCCCAGATACTGAATTAAAACGACTAATTCATAAACTGGCCGAAGATATTTATGATGCGTTAGAAAATTGTCGCGACACGATTGCTGCAATTAAACCAGAAACCATTGGCGGTAAAACCGTCAGCCGTTTAGATCAAAAAGGTGATGCTAATTTTGTTGTCGCCGCTGGTAAGGGTAAAGAACTACTCAGTTCGATGAAGCAACAAAACGGTGCCTTTGATGTGGTCCATGAAAATAATTATGGGTTTGTGCTCGAGAATAAACAGGTCGGTTTTCGCGTCATGTTTATTTATCAGGAAAGATTAAACCAAGATGGGAGCCCAAAAACATTAGAAGAGATAAAAGATGATACTACTCCTGATGAAGATACTAATGCAGATTCTCAACATACTATAAATACACAAGCGGCCAATAATAATACTCGTTTTGGTACACAAAACTAGTTGGCATATTTAATCATAATGTGATACATTAATCCCTATGAAAACACGTATTGCAATCAATGGTTTTGGTCGAATCGGTGCTGCGGCCTTCCGCATCGCCCTTACCCGCCCAGACCTCGAAGTCGTCGCTATAAATGGCCTAGGTAGTCTTACCATGGCCGCCCATTTATTAAAATATGACAGTGTCTATGGCCCATATGATAAAACTGTCACCACCGACGGAGAAGATTATTTAGTGGTTGATGGCAAGAAATATCGCCGTTTTTCGGAAAAGGATCCGAAGCAAATTCCTTGGGGTAAAGTGGGTGCTGATATTGTACTCGAATGTACCGGAGTATTTTTAACCCGGGAGTTAGCCAGTCAGCACTTAACCGCCGGTGCCAAGCACGTCATAATGTCTGCGCCAGCTAAAGATAAAGACATTGGTACTTATGTGATGTCTGTTAACCAAGCTGATATCGGTAAAGATACCATCTCGTCCAATGCCTCTTGCACCACAAATTGTATCGCTCCAGTGATGAAAGTGATGATGGAATCTTTTGGTGTTGAGAAGGCGATGATGACAACCATTCATTCTTACACCGCTGATCAAAATTTAGTAGATGGGACACACAAGAGTGACCTACGTCGCGCTCGAGGGGCAGCCTTGAATATCATTCCAACTTCCACCGGAGCCGCTCGAGCAGTAGGTAAGACCATGCCTGTGTATCAAGGCAAGTTTGATGGTTTCGCTGTGCGCGTGCCAACTCCCGCTGGATCATTATCAGACATCACTCTGTTATTAAAAAAAGATGTCACAGTTGAAGAGGTGAATCAGGCTTTAACAGAGGCTTCCCAAAAACAAGATTTTAAAGGTATCTTAGCTGTGACTAATGAGCCGATCGTGTCATCTGATATAGTTGGTCGCAGTGAATCTTCGATTGTTGATTTAGCTCTCACCATGGTGGTAGGTGGCAGCCTCGTTAAAGTAGTCAGTTGGTACGATAACGAGTTCGGTTACGCCAATCGTTTGGTCGATATGGCCATAGCCGCAGGGAAAAAATTGTAAAGATTTTACCACTCTACCTGATGCCAGGGTTTCACAGTGACGCCACTCTTCATGATCGATGGTTCCGACACGGGGGCTAGAATGGATTTGTGTAGTGGGCGCTGTAGTAATTCTTCGGCTAGGATTAAATTTTTTGTAGTAAAAGTGGTGCGGGTGCGGGAAGATTTTATTTCGCGAGCCATGATCTCTACACCTTGTTCAATGAATAGATCAACTTCAATTCCATCTTTGGTGCGAAAGTAGGAGAAGGTTGAATTTAAACCGTTCATGCTAGCCCATTTAAGATGTTCTAGCACAACAGCGGTTTCAAATAAATGTCCAAGAAATGGCCCTTGTAGTAAAACTTCAGGATCATGAATTCCCATCAAATATGAGGCTAAAGCAGTGTCGCCAAAATAGATTTTCGGAGCCTTAACTAAGCGTTTAGAAATACTCGCGTGATAGGGTTCCAATAAAAACACTTGGTAGCTGGCTTGTAACACCGATAACCACCGCGTAATCGTTGGTACGCTGACATCAACATCACGCGCTAGATCACTGGTATTTAAGATCTGCCCAGTGCGAATCGCCACATGATGGACGAATCTTTCGAAGGTCGTTAAATCAGTGACATTAATCAACTGGCGCACATCACGTTCAAGATAGAGTCTAATATAACTTGAACACCAAGTGGCCCGATCTAGTTCTGGGCGATTGCGCAGTTCTGGATATCCACCACGCAATATCCAATCCGCTACAGCCGTAGTTGATGAGCGTGGTTTAGCAGTTGAGCCATCTACTTCTTGGACAGCACAAGGATAAAGCGTTAAGAGAGCTGCACGTCCGGCTAAGGATTGGGCGACACGTTCCATTAGTAAGAAATTTTGTGAACCAGTCAAAATGTATTGTCCATATTTGGTACGATGTTCGTCAACAATGCCTTGAATATAACTGGGCAGATCTGGAGCATACTGAATTTCATCCAGAATCACTGGAGCAGGAAAATTTTGTAAAAATGTCCGGGGGTCTTCGATAGCCTGGCGACGAATGTCTGGATCTTCCAATGATACATAGCGATGGGTGTCATGCAACAGGGTTTTGCACAAGGTGCTTTTACCCGTTTGTCGTGCACCGGTCAGAATAACCACGGGAAAGGTTTTGACGCTGGCCAAGAAGCGTTTTTCTATGGTTCGTGTATACATAGTGATAGTATAGCATATCCAAATTTAATATTCAATGTTAAATTTGGATTCTTTACGACTACTTGGATTTTGTATACAATAGCCCAACGTTTGTTCAGTATGGCCTTATCGTCTAACGGTTAGGACGGAGCGTTCTCAGCGCTCAAATCGGGGTTCGATTCCCCGTGGGGCTACTTTATGTATACTGTCTACATTCTTTGCTGTTTAGACGGTAGTTTGTATACCGGTATCACAAATGATTTACCCAAACGGTGGGCCAGGCATCAGGCCGGTACGGCTAGTCGCTATACCCGATCCCACCCGGTCGAGCGGATTGTGTATACGCAGCGGTGTCGCACGAAAGGCAGTGCGTTAAGACGCGAAATTCAAATTAAACAATTACGACGGACTGATAAATTGAAACTTATTAGTTAATAACCTAAGACTTAGTCTACTGCATTCTAGATTGACAAAAGTCATTTTTTTTGATAGAATTTTGAACATGACAAGGCGTGAAATACCGCGTGCAGAGATCTTGGATAGAGAAAATCAAGAAATTATTGAAGCTGCCAGACTTGCGGAACAAGCGGCTGTTTTTTTGTCTAACGCTGAAGAAGGTGCACACACTTCTGGTGATACTGCTGCGCTCGCTCGTTTGGCGTATCAGCTACATAAAGGTGGTATTGCTATTGCTGTATCCAAATTGCTGGCGGAAATTAAACAGAGAGTTACTACGGATGATCGCATTACCATTCCACAGCGTCATGATAGGGCAAATGATCGAGATTGGGAGTTGATGGATATTGGTGCTTGGCAGTATTTGGCTGGTGATACTGTTTCGGCTGAGCAGACATTACAAGTTATCACTGATCCCACTATTCAAATTGATATGCTCTGTCGAGTTGCTGAAAAGAAATCGGATCTGGCATTGCTCGCTCGGGCTGAAACGATGATTGATACGTTACCGGAATCTAGTCGAATTGATAAAGCCAATTCAATCATTGATTACTATGCCAGGCAAGGGGATCGTGCCACAGTGGAACGTTTAATTAACAAATACTACGCCGATCCTAGCAAACATCGTGAAAAATTATTGTCTAGTGCTTTACTACTAAGTGAGCATGGTTGTGTGGTTGATGATATCGTGATGGCCGAGTATCAAACCGATTTTTCAGATCGTGAGTCGTTGATTGAAGGGTTAGTAAAAATTGGACGTATATCTGAAGCAACTGAGTTGTTATCGGGATCGCCAGAAGAAGATAGTCCAGATTTCATCAAGGCAGCTGGTCTAGCCGCAGCGCGTTTAGGAGATATTCCCAATACGCAAGCCATGTTGCAATTACTAAGCACAAAGATCGTACGAGCAGTGGGTGCAGGGCGACGCTACAATGAAGTAAACTTTCAGACTGATCAGGATGATATTAATGGAGAAGTAGCATTACAATATGTTGAGCGCCCACATTCAGCTAGCGAACGAACAGCGCTAGTCGCTCATTTTAAAGAGCCGATCGCACTAGGGGTAAAAAAGTTAATACATGAAACTGTTGCCAATCCCTATAAACAGGTTAATTTTTTAATACGATTAGGTGATAGTTTAGCTAAACATGGTGCCAACCCAAATTTTGGTGGAGTGGTAGATGCTGCTGAACATATAATGCAGACAAACCCAAAAACATTTCAAACCGATGATATCATAGCACTGGAGCTTGCGACTGCTAAACAGTTAGCCGAGCTGTCCTTTAGTAGTAACTCACATCCAGACATTTTGGTGCGCGATGTTCAGGTATACCTGAAAAAGGCTGAGAAACTATTGGAAACGGCAAACCTTGAGCCAATTAATTTAGCTTATTATCGAGAAGAAGCTTGGGTGGTTCAAGCAAAATTAGCTGCGGGCTTAGGTCAACAAGCCAGAACCTTACTAGGAAGTGGTCATAAAACGAAGGCCCGTATTACCTCTCAATTACGCAAAGCGGAAACGTCTCCAGCAGCGCGGAGTTTTTTACAAGCACTACAGCCCAACTAATCCCTTAACGCCCGTAAAGACAATAGTCTACTAAAAACTTTCAGGCGCCCCTGCTTTTTTTTCCAAAATAGTATATAACCTTGCTTTGTCACCAAGCGGTCGGCGTTTATATACTACGTCTATGTGTTGCTCCTTTAAAGTATCAAGTCTCGTTTCCATATCTGTCAAAGTTGTCGCATCAAGCCAGGGTGACTGAACCAGCATTATGCCCCGTTCTGAAAGCAGGCGATACCAACGAGTGAATACTGCTGTCATGAATCCAGGTTCAGTATACGGACCATCGCTGATTGCCCCTTCCATCCTTTCGAAGATAAGATCGGCCTTTTGGCCATTTAACCACTTGTTTATAGTTTGCTTTCCCTCTGTTGAAAATACATCCGCAGTTATAACTTCGTGATGACGTAAAGCGTCTTGTGCCTGTTGTGGATGTGACGCGCTTCTATTGTCACTTAGTAGAACTCCTAGACTTCTTTCAATAAAACCTGGAGTAAATTGTGAAAAAAGTCTTGATGCTCTGCCGCCAAGCTCAATACCGATCACTGGTTTTGATGCTAAACGTGCCTCAAGGTATGTTTTTAAATCTGTAAACTCTTCCGGGTACATGCCTCTAAAATCAAACTCACTATCATAAGGATGCTCGAATCCTGATGCACGTTTAGAAGGATCAACTATTAATGCAGAGTCTTGTATTCCCCAATCTCCACCTGTTTCATACATTCTATGCTCATCAGTTTTTTTCCGTACTTGTCTAAAAGCGTCTCGAAAATGTTTATATTCAGTCATAGCGATATGATAACAATAAATATAGGTTATAGCTATTGACAGGATCTTTGAGTTTGCTATTATCACTCACAAGCGCCCCCAAGAGGCGTATTTTTTATGAGAACACTACTGAAAAAACATTTTGGTTTTGAGGAATTTAGACCATTGCAAGAAGAAATCATTAACCACGTCATGGCGCAACGGGATTGTTTGGTGTTAATGCCAACCGGTGGGGGAAAGTCATTGTGTTTTCAGATGCCGGCAGTCGCTGTTGAGGGGGTGACAGTGGTGATATCGCCATTGATTTCTTTAATGAAAGATCAAGTAGATCAATTGCGCTCCAATGGCATTGAGGCGGCTTTCTTAAATAGTACACTCACTGCCAATCAGATTGAGGATATTCAAGAACAAACCCTACATGGGCATGTTAAACTATTATATGTGGCACCAGAACGGTTAGCCACGTCTGGTTTTCAGGAATTTCTGCATAGTTTACCAATTAGCTTAATCGCCATTGATGAAGCACATTGTATTTCAGAATGGGGACACGATTTTCGGCCGGAGTATCGTAATTTAAAAAAACTCCGTGGTGATTTTGCTGATGTGCCGATTATTGCTCTCACGGCCACCGCCACTGAAACAGTTCGTGCGGATATTTTAAAGCAATTAAACTTACATGAGCCGAAAGTTTTTATTTCCAGTTTTAACCGGCCAAATTTAACCTACTCGGTTCAGCCTAAACAAGATACCTTTGGGCGCTTAGTGAAATTATTACGGCATTATCAAGGAGAGAGTGTTATCATCTATTGTTTTTCGCGGAAGGGCACAGAAGAATTAGCCGAACGGCTGCGGAGCCTAAAATTTTCGGCTGCCCCCTATCATGCTGGTTTAACTAGCGCTGTGCGGCAACAGACACAAGAAAAATTTATTCGTGATGAGATCAATATTATTATTGCTACCATTGCGTTTGGTATGGGGATAGATAAACCCGATGTGCGTTTGGTGGTGCACTATGATTTACCAAAATCCGTGGAAGGGTATTATCAAGAAACCGGTCGGGCGGGGCGGGATGGTTTACCGGCGGAGTGTGTGCTGTTTTTTTCTTATGCGGATAAACGTAAACATGCTTGGTTTATTGAGCAAATGGCCGATCAAGCTGAGCGTGATAAAGTTTGGCAGCAATTAAACTGTGTCATTAAATATGCTGAACTGCAGCGTTGCCGACGGCAGTTTTTATTAAACTATTTTGGTGAATCCTATCCATCAGGTAAATGTGCCAGTTGTGATGTTTGTACTCACCAAACTAGTGATGAAACAGTTGAGGAACCTGCCTATGATGCAACTCTTTTTAATGAATTAAAAAACCTGCGTAAACAACTAGCCGAGCAGTTAGGCGTGCCACCTTATATTATTTTTGGTAACACGAGCTTGCAGGAAATGGCCACCTATTTTCCACAAAGTCAGACCAGTTTTGTGCAGATCACTGGTGTCGGTACAAAAAAACTGACTCAATTTGGAGATAGTTTTTTAACGGTCATTAAAACCTATGCCCAAACGCACAATTTAACCGAGCAACCGAAACCAGCTAAACCACCTAAAGAAATCTTTGTCTTCACCGGCTCCACTTATGATTTAACTAAGCAGTTACTTCAACAAAAACTCACCATTGCCGACATAGCCAAACAGCGTGAGGTTGCTGCGAGTACGATAGTTAGCCATATTGAAAAATTATTAATCGTTGATCCGCAACTTGATATTGCCTATCTAAAACCAGATGGGCCACGTGTTGCTACTATCATTCAAGCGTTTAAAAAAATTGGTGGCGCTATGACTCTTAGCCCCGTGCGCACCCTACTAGGGGAGAGCTATAGTTATGATGAATTACGGTTAGTGAGACTGTTTGTGAAGTAAAAAACGGATCGCTGAAAAGATGAGAAGAAACTGAAGACGCTGAAGTAAGTAGTAAAAAGCCTATGGTCATTGCTTGATAAAACTGTTACAATTATTTTTATGAATGGAATTAAACCCAAAGTTCTACTAATTGACGATGATCAGATGTTGATTGACATGTACAAACACAAATTCTTAGTGGATGGCCAGTGCCGTTTGTCAACGACTACAGATACAACTCAGGCCATATCTTTAGCCGAAACTGAACAACCGCAGCTAATTCTGCTCGATCTGGTTTTGCCTAAACAAAGTGGTATACCCGATGCCATAAATAAGGAGGTTGGTTTTAATCTCTTGAGTGCATTGAAAAATAATCCACAGACTAAAAACATTCCCGTTGTTGTATTTACTAACCTTGATGAGGGTATAAAAAACGAGAACTTAGAGCGCGCGCAAAAACTAGGGGCAGTAGATTTCTGGGTGAAGGCACGGTATCAACCCAGTGAGGTGGTTGATAAAGTGAAGAAATTGGTGAAAATTTGATTCAACGTGCGACGGCGCTAACAAAGTTTTTAGCCAAATTTGCCATAGTTTGAGTAGTTTTTTCAACAAAAATTTCAGCGACGGCGCTAAAAGGTATTGTGTAATTTTGTGAATGGTGTAGTGTGTGGGCATTCAAATTTAAAATAATCAAATATGCTTCTCATCACCATTCTAAAATATGTTCTACCAATCACCATCGCCTTTGATGCGATTGTATCAATTATACTAATTGCTAAAGGTCGCTGGAACAAAACTATCTTGTGGTTTAGCATCGCGTTGAGTTCCATGGTTATCTGGGAAATATTTTTTTGGTTTTCTCAATATACCGATCATGGCATATATGGTAATAATTTTATTGATAGAGTAGAATTTTTATTTGGGTATTTAATTATGTTTAGTACTTTAGGTTTTTTAGTAAACTATTCAGAAACAAAAGTGTTGCCATGGATTAAAATGATTGGTTTTATTGTGTTAGTTCTTGTGTGTATGATGATACCAATAATTGGTGTCGGTTCACGTCTTTATGTTGGTTCTAAATATCATAACTATATAATAGAATCAAATTCTTGGGGGATGATGTTTTATTATGGGGCATTTGCTGTCATGATAACATTGGCACTCTATTTATTATTTTTTCGCGTAGTTAAATCTGGAACATCTAAGTTAGAAAATGCCAGACAATCATTAGTCCGTAATAGTTTATTATTTTCATTATTAGCTACTCTTTGTACGATTATTATCCCGTTAATATTTGGTATCATCTGGCCTGATAAACTTTACTTATTGGGTTCAGATCAATTTGTTAGTGTGCTGATTTTAAGTGCCACCATAACCAGTGTTTGGACAACCACTACAGCTTATGCCATAACTCGGTATCGTTTGTTTGATATCACTATTCGTTTACGTGGGCAAATAATTCTTGGATTTATTATTAGCATGTTGGTTATTGTATTGATTGCAGTATCATATCTAATACAGCAGTTTACAAATTTATTTGTTGTACAGGCGGTTGTGTTATTTGTAATTGGTGTAATTGATATGGTTATATTGTTACATTTTAGTCATTATCTCAGTAAACAATCATCGCTGTGCTTTGCTTTACCGGAACATCGGCCGATGGATATGTCCGTGGAATGGTTGATACAAAGAATAAAACTATACTTAGTTGATGAATTTGACATTGTTACCACTGATATTTTTCTATTCGATTCCCAAAACAATACCTTTTTTAAGGTGGGGGACGAACTGGTTCAAGTGCAACCTGATGATCATATGACGAATCTTCTAAAAAATAACACCATGCTATCGATCGACGCTGTTTCACACAAATTTATGAAACAACTTAATTCTAATACTCAATACATCCTTCCATTACTCAATAATGACGTTTCCGTGGGTTTCGTTGGGGTTATCTTGCCAAAAATAACCCCTAATCATAAGGTTGATCAGGGTGTAACTGACGCCATGCGTCGCTTTGCCGGTTTTTTGCATCAAGCCATGGCTGTGGCGAGTGTGCAGTATAAGAAATAAGTTTGATAAAACAGTTTTGTATGCTACAATTTAACTTAAAGAGTAAACTAGATCGTACAATTCATTCATGTGAACAAGCCTGGATACCATAAATTTTGAAAGTGTACTAAGAAAAAAATGGAAAAGCGCACTAAAATAATTTTATACTTTTTTCTACTCGCTGGGGCCATAGCAATTAGTGCTTCTTTTTATAGGAATATTGTCGTGGAAGATATTTCGGTTTTATTGGTTAAGGGAGCCACACCTGTACCTATTGCAACTGTCAGCGCTGAAATACAGGCCTGTGAATGGTCACCTGTGTACTTTTTCTTTTTTTCAGAAAATGTGTTTGATCAAGTCGTCTACTACTCCCATTTCATACCAGCACTATTGTCGCTCATTTTTGGATTATATGTTTTTCGCAAAAGCAGAAATAATCCTCTGACCCGCGCATTACTGATCATTGTATCCTTGTTCTTTATTTGGTCTATGGCGGATATGATTGTCTGGGCGACAGATCAACCTCAGTATGTCATGTTTTTTTGGGCAATAACTAATCTTATCGATCCGCTGATTTATTTTGTCTGTCTTTATTTCACCTACCTTTTCCTCAATAAAAAGCCTTTGTCATTTCAATCCGCTATGATTGCAGGGGTTCTTCTTTTACCGACTTTTATCTTGTTGCCCACGCATTTTAACTTGGAGAGCTTTGATCTCACAAATTGTGATCGTAATGCAGTGGAAGGAGCATTGGTCTTCGCCAATTATTATATTGAAACCATCTTCATGGGGTGGGCACTAGTCTTGGTGCTTAAAAAATATTTTAACTCTAAAGAACAGGCTCAAAAATCGGAAGCTTTAACTGTATTATGTGGGCTAATCTTCTTCCTGATCTCGTTCGCACTGGGAAATGTTGTCGGCAGCTACACCGGCAACTGGTCCTACGGCCAATATGGTTTGTTTGGTATGCCGTTTTTTATAGGTTTCCTTGTCTACAATATAGTAAGATATAAAAAGTTTATTCAACAGATGAATGCAAAGTCAACAATTTTAATGGTGATTTTGATAGTTAGCGTGCTCGTTTCAATTTCAATTTTTTTTACCTATAAGAGATCTTTTGTGGATCGAAGTTTTGCAATTGTTGAAGGAGAAATATCGGGGGAAAATCAATAATTTATGCCGAACTGGTTTATATTGTCACTAGTAGCTCCGACTCTCTGGGGTGTTGTTAATCATATTGATAAACATATTCTTTCTAGATATCAAGAGGGCAGGGGTGTTGGTGCTATTCTTATTTTTTCTTCCCTTTCTTCATTTATTATTTTACCATTTATTGTCTACTTTCATTTTTCTGCAATTTTCAATATATCTCTAAACAATTTTTTTGTATTGTCATTTATTGGTTTCTTGGGTGCTATGGCTTTTTATTTTTACTTGAAAGCAATGGACATAGAAGAAGCCTCAACAGTAATCCCATTGTTTCAGCTTGACCCTATTTTTGGTTATATTTTAGGTTATTTTCTTCTTGGAGAGTCACTTAACGTACCTCAGATCTTTTCTTCCTTATTAATTTTATTAGGTATTTTAATGCTTTCCGTGGAGATTGATATAAATAACAAATTTACTTTAAAAAAGAAAGTCCTATCGTTAATAATTTCTGCTTCCTTTTTATTTGCTGTCAGTGGAGTTTTATTTAAAAAATTAGCTCTTGAGAATGGTTATTGGGTATCGATTTTTTGGCAATATGTTGGGCTGACAATTTTTGGAATAGTAGTTCTAATTTTTTATAAAAAATTTAGACAAAATTTTATCGCTATGATTACTGCGCCGAAACTAAATGTCTTGTCTCTCAATGTAGTAAGCGAGCTTTTATATATAGTTGGTGGCCTTGCAAACAATTTTGCTATATTGATCGCCCCTGTAGCCCTGGTGTTTGTTGTAAATAGTTATCAATCCCTTTTTGTTTTTCTTAGCGCCGTACTATTAACAATATTTTTTCCAAAGTTTATATCTGAGAAAATCTCCAAAAAACATTTATTCCATAAGATTATTTCTATCGGAACTATCTTAATAGGTAGTTACTTCTTATATTCAACTTCCCATTAACAACATTTACATGTAGAATACAGTTATGGAACAATTATGTCCCTGGGAAACAGCTCAATACTTTATTTATTCAAGTAACATACCTACTCTTTTTTTCTACTCACATATTCCAGCTATAATTGTAGCATTACTTGTAGGATTTCTTGTTTTTTATAGAAGTGGTAAATCTAAAGTAGGAATATCTTTACTGACAGTTAGTATTTTGTTTTCTTTATGGTGTTTATTTGATTTGATAGTATGGGCGACAAATAGACCAGATGTTGTTTTGTTCTTCTGGTCGTTACAAATCTTAGTTGAACCGTTCGTCTATCTAATATGTTTCTATTTAGCGTATATATTTATTAAAAACAAAGACTTGTTATTAAAATGGAAACTGTTAGCTATACTTTTATATTTGCCTGTAGTTTTACTTTTACCGACCAACTATAGTCTGATTGGTGTAAATGTAAGTACATGTAATGCCATAGAAGGTTTTATGGCTCAATATTTTACTTATATTATTGAATCAGTATTTATATTGTCAATTACATTTCTGACTATTTTTGAATACAGAAAAATTTCTACCCCTACGAGAAAGAAAGAGGTAATGATCTTTGGTATTGGAATCGTACTATTTTTAATAGCATTTTCTTCGGGTAACCTAATAGGAAGTTTTACAGAGAACTGGACGTTAGCACAAGTTGGTTTGATAGGCATGCCTATATTTATCGGTTTCCTTATGTACGGCATAGTAAAATATAAAACGTTTAACATCAAACTTGTAGGTTCTTTCGCATTGGTATTTTCTTTAGCCACGCTGAATTTTTCCATGATTTTTATTAGTCAAGTTGAAACACTACGTATTGTGACGACAGTTACATTTTTACTGACTATAATATTTGGTATTGCATTGATCAAAAATATTCTTCTAGAAATCAAACAAAACCAAGCCATCGAGCAACTCATTAAAGCGCGATCTGATTTTTTGACAGTGGCATCCCATCAACTCCGTACGCCTGTATCCCTAATCACCGGTACACTATCGTTGATGCAGGACGGAACAATAGACCAACTACCGCCAGACCAGAAGGCCAAGTTACTTGAAGGTATTTTTGTAAAATCCAGGAAACTCACTTGTATCATTAACGATATTTTGCAGGCATCAGAAATGGATATTATGAATTTTCACCTGTCCAAGGAAGCTATTAAACCGTTAGATGTGCAGAAGCTATTAAAAAAAGTTTATACTGATCTTCAAGAAAAGGCCGACGCAAGCAAAATTACCCTTACCTATGAGCAGGTAGCGAGTGACAAGGCTGTCATGGTTTCCGGCAATGAGCATTATCTTGAAAATGCTTTGTTTAATATCGTTGATAATGCCATCAAATATACACCCAAAGGCTTTGTAAAGATGGAACTACTATTACCTGAAATAGGGACTAACAAAGTCATTGTAAAAATTAGTGATTCAGGTATTGGTGTACCCGTAGATGATCAACCCAAGATATTTGAGAAATTTACACGTGCGAGAAATGCTGTTAACTCTTATGCTGATGGGTCTGGCTTAGGATTATTTATTGTAAAGAAAATCATTGAAGCTCATCCGGGTGGTAAGATTTACTTCATTAGCCCAGGTGAAGGCAAAGGAACGACATTTTACGTTGAACTGACCAAATCGTAATGATATGACTAAGCAAGTGCTGCTAATTGAAGATGACCTTGATCAAGCAATGCTTTACTTCATTGCATTTCAGCATGTCGGGATGAAACTAGAAACGGCGGATGGTGGTAATTACGGCCTAGCCCAAGCTCGCGCTCTTCACCCTAACCTAATCTTGCTTGATATTATTATGGAGGATATGAGTGGTATTGAGGTTTTAAAGAAACTGAAGTCAGATACTACTACCAATAATATTCCTGTTATTATGCTATCAAACCTGGCCGGTCGGGAGATTATGGAACAAACCAAAAATTTAGGTGCTTTGGCATTTTGGGAGAAAACTAAGGTGATGCCTACTGAAATTGCTACGAGGTGTAAAAGAATGATGGGTGTTGTACCCTTGGACAATTTACGTCATTATCGCTGAGTTACAAAAGAAATACTTGATCAAACATATAATTAGCACTCTTGACAGGGGAGTGCTAATTATTTATCATACAGTTATGGCTGCCTTATCTGATAGAAAACAAGCGCTTTTATTGGGGATTATTGAAGAATACGGCGTTGAGGCCAAACCGGTTCCTTCACAATTGCTTGTGGATAAGTTGGGTTTAGATCTATCTTCAGCGACAATTCGCAATGAAATGAAGGAATTAGAAGACGCTGGCCTGATTATTCAGCCGCATACATCCGCCGGGCGGATACCAACCGAACAAGGGTATCGCTATTTTTTGGAAGAATTCTTGGATAGCAAAAACGAATTGGATACAGCTAGCCAAGAAGAGTTAAGACAATTAACCAAAGTGGTGTCCGATCAAGGCACAGAGGGGATGATTAAAACTGTCATGAAAGGCGTGGCGGCGAAATCACAAGAGGCGATACTGATTAGTTTAAACCGGAGTAGTTTCTTTTATACTGGTATTTCAAACTTATTTAGTAAGCCAGAATTTAAGAGCGTTAATGAGATGTTACGCTTTACTCAATTAATTGATCACTTAGATGATGTCATGATGAAATTGCACAGCACCGAGCCAGATGATGATATTACGTTTTATGTCGGGAGTGATAATCCTATTAGCCGGTATTGTAGCGTGTTGGTGACACCCTATCGTGCTGCCAATGTGGCCGGCACCATGGCGTTGCTTGGCCCGATGCGCATGCAGTATCAGTATAATTACGGGCTAATGAAATATACCAAAGCACTATTAAACACTTATCAACCATAAAATATGACTGAAACAGAACCAATTGAACCGGCCGTCGAAGAACAGGCGGAAGAAACGCCGGAAGAACCAACTGAAATTGATTATAAAGAAGTGGCGCAACGAGCCACGGCCGATTACAGAAACTTACAACGGGAAACAGACGAACGTTTAAAACATATTAGACAATTTGCCAATGAAGATTTACTGCAGGAACTTTGCCCACTGGTAGATTATTTCGATAGCGCTTTCCAAGCTATTCCACCGGAACAACTGACGCAACCTTGGCTGCAAGGTGTTAAGCACATTCAAACTTATTTACTCCAAGTTTTAAAAAACCATTCGGTTGAACGAATGGAGACGGTTGGTAAACCGTTTGATCCACACCTCCATGAGGCGGTGGGTGAAGAAGCCTCCGAGCAACCCGATCAAACCATCGTGCGTGAAGCCCAAGCTGGTTTCATGATGCACGATAAAGTGATTCGTCACGCCAAAGTCATTGTGGCGAAAAAATAAATCAATTAATAACATTAATAAACATACCTATGAGATTAGTAAAATGGTCACCCGTTAACCCGCCCATGTTTCAGGATTTCAACAATATGTTCGAAGATTTTTCTGGCAATTTAACGGCTGGTAATTTCTCTCCAGCGGTTGATGTCTATGAAAAAGATAATCAAGTGGTGGTAGAAACTCCATTACCCGGAGTGGATGCCGACAAGTTAAAAATTTCAATTGAAAACGATGTGTTATCGATTGAAGGGAGTAGTGAAAAACAATCCGAAGTCGATGAAAAAGATTATTATCGCAAAGAAGTGCGTTATGGATCTTTCCATCGCGCGGTGGCTTTACCTTGCAGCGTGGATGGCGATCAAGCCAAAGCCGATTATGTCAGTGGTATGCTAAAAGTTAGTATCCCCAAAGCGACTGTGGCACAGAAAAAGACGATTAAAGTTTCAACTAAGTAACTTAATTAGTAAAGACATGCCATGGCATGTCTCAATAAAAAATTTATGGGAAAAATTATCGGAATTGATCTTGGTACTACCAACTCCTGCGTGGCAGTGATTGAAGGTGGACAACCAAAAGTATTAGAAAATTCAGAAGGACTGCGCACGACTCCGTCAGTGGTAGCCTTATCGAAAAATGGAGATCGTCTGGTGGGGCAAGTGGCCAAACGTCAGGCCGTGACCAATGCCGATAATACTATCTTTTCGGTGAAGCGTTTAATTGGCCGCCGGTTTGGTGAAGCCACCGTGCAGAGTGATATTAAGATGTTACCTTATGCTGTGAAACAAGATGGTGAAGGTGTTAGTGTGAAGATGGGTGATAAAAATTATGCCCCTCAGGAAATTTCGGCCATGGTGTTAGCGAAATTAAAAGCCGATGCTGAAGCCAGATTAGGTGCACCAGTGACAGAAGCTGTCATTACTGTGCCAGCGTATTTTGATGATGCCCAACGTCAGGCCACTAAAGACGCCGGTAAAATCGCTGGCTTGGATGTCAAACGGATTATCAATGAACCAACCGCGGCGGCCTTAGCTTATGGCTTTGATAAAAAAGCCGATGAGAAAATTGCCGTCTATGATTTAGGCGGTGGTACGTTTGATATTTCCATTCTGGAAGTCGGTAACGATACCGTTGAAGTAAAAGCCACTAATGGTGATACGCACTTAGGCGGTGATGACTTTGATCAGTATTTAATTAAATGGTTAATTGATGAATTTAAGAAACAAGAAGGGATTGATCTTTCCAAAGATAAATTAGCTTTACAACGTTTAAAAGAAGCGGCTGAGAAAGCCAAGATTGAATTGTCGTCTGCGCAAGAAACGGAAATTAATCAGCCATTTATCGCGAACGATCCGTCAACTGGTCCAAAACATTTAGTCATTCGTTTAACGCGCTCTAAATTGGAAGAGTTAGTGGGTGGCTTGGTGGATAAATCCATGGAGCCAGTCAAAGCCGCTTTAAAAGACGCCGGTTTGTCAGTGGGTGATATTCATGAAGTGGTGTTAGTGGGTGGAATGACGCGTATGCCGATGGTGATTCGTAAAGTGAAAGAATTTTTTGGAAAAGAACCACACGCTGGCGTAAACCCGGATGAAGTTGTCGCCATTGGTGCTGCCATTCAGGCCGGTGTGTTACAAGGCGAAGTGAAAGATGTATTGCTACTTGATGTCACACCTTTAACCTTAGGTTTAGAAACCCTCGGCGGTGTGCGCACACCATTGATTCCACGCAATACCACCATTCCAACCTCCAAGAGCCAGGTGTTTAGTACCGCGGCTGATAATCAAACCTCAGTGGAGATTCATGTGTTGCAAGGTGAACGGGAAATGGCCGCGGATAATAAATCGCTCGGTAAGTTTGTTTTAACTGGTTTACCACCAGCGCCCCGTGGTTTGCCACAAGTTGAAGTGACGTTTGATATCGATGCTAATGGTATTCTTAATGTGAAAGCCAAAGATAAAGCCACCAATAAAGAGCAAAGTATTCGTATTACCGCTTCCACTGGTTTAAGTAAAGAAGAAGTGGAAAAGATGGCCAAAGAAGCCGAGTTACATGCCGATGAAGATCGCAAGAAAAAAGAGTTGACTGAAACTAAGAATCTGGCGGAAACGATGGTTTATACCACCGAGAAAGCCGTCAAAGAACATGGTGCTAAATTATCTCCGGAAGAAGTAAAAAACATTCAAGATAAAATGGAAGATGTTAAAACTGCTCTGTCCGGTGATGACATTGAAAAGATCAAAAAAACCTCTGATGAGTTAGCCACCGCCGCGCAGAAGATGGGTGAGGTAGCCTATAAAGCCGCGCAAGAGGCGGACAAGGGATCGCAGAAAGGCGCTGAACAAAAACCTGAAGACGCTGAAGGAAAGACAAAAGAGGGAGAGGTTGTAGAGGATGCTGAGTTTAAGGAGAAGAAGGATTAAATTGATTCATGTCTAAAGATTATTACAAAACACTCGGAATCGAAAAAGGTGCCTCGCATGATGAGATCAAAAAGGCGTTTCGAAAATTAGCGCACCAGTATCACCCGGACAAGGCGTCGGGTGATGAGGCTAAGTTTAAAGAGATTAACGAGGCTTATCAGGTGGTGGGCAATGCGGAGAAGCGCAAACAATATGATCAATACGGGGCAGACTTTGAGCAACAGGGTGGTTTTGGTGGTGGCATGAATTGGAATGATTACATGCGTCAGGCCAGGCAGCAATCGCAAGGTGGCGGTGGGTTTAGTGGAGCCAATTTTGATTTTGGTGATATCGGTGATATCTTTTCAGATTTTTTTGGCGGTGGCGGTGGTTCCAGTCGACGTCAGACAACCGGTTCGGATATTGAAGTCAAAGTGGATTTGGATTTTAAACAGGCTGTGTTTGGTTCTGAGCAAGAGATTGAAGTTTATAAAACGGCCGCTTGTGCACACTGCCATGGTGATGGCGCAGAGCCAGGTAGTAAGACCAAACAATGTGCAACGTGCGGTGGCCATGGTGTAGTTGAACAAATTCAGCGCACTATTCTTGGTGCGATGCGGTCGCGCGCCACTTGCCCGGAGTGTCGTGGCACTGGTTCATTGCCGGAGAAAAAATGTAATGAGTGTACCGGTACCGGTGTGAAGAAAAAAACGGCTAAATTTTCTGTGAAGATTCCCGCTGGCATTGATGATAACCAAATGATTCGTTTGGATGGAGAAGGGGAAATGCCAGCGTATGGCGGTAGAGCCGGTGATTTGTATGTACGGGTGCGCGTAAAACCCAGTAAAGAGTTTACCCGCAAACAATATGACATTCTCACCGAGTTGGAAGTATCTTTTGCTCAAGCGGCGCTTGGCACCCATGTTGATGTTGATACCGTCGATGGTAAGATCGAGTTAAAAATTCCAGCCGGCACACAATCGGGTAAAATATTTAGATTAAGAGATAAAGGTGTGCCACATTTAGGTAGTTCTAGTGACAGAGGTGATCAGTTAGTTACTGTAACAGTAATAACTCCAACTAAATTATCCAAGAAAGACAAGAAACTTTTCCAAGATTTAGCCGCCCTGCATGCTGAATCCGTTGATGCTGGCGGTGGCTTGTTTGGTTTTTAGTTGATTCAGATAGTTCGGCTGTGGTATACTGATCTGTGAATGAAAGACAAAACAGTTAAAAAAAATATTACAGTTGTTACTAATACCAACACGGCCACAGGCACAGTAACAAACACCAATGCGGCAACGAATTCGGGTGAAACGATTTCTTCCGCTCAGGTTAATATTGATACGGCCTTAAAGAAAATTGATTTGAATAATCCAACTTGGGATCTTTTTCTAGTTGGTTTTTTTATTGTGGGAGCTTTACTTTATGGTTTATCTCTGGGAAAAGATCGTATTATTGCCATCATGGTTAGTATTTACATGGCGCTAGCGGTAGTAGCGGCGTTACCGGATTTTGTTTTGAATATTAAAGTGAATGATAGTTACACGGTGCAGATTACGGCGTTTATTGCTGTGTTTATTGTGTTATTCTTTTTGTTATCGCGCCAAGCGGTGTTGAATGCGCTGGCTCCAAATGGAGAAGGGAAGTGGTGGCAGACTTTAGTGTTCAGCATACTCCATGTGGGTTTACTCGTGTCCGTGACACTGTCTTTTATGCCGGTAAATATCCTGAATAAATTTTCGCCTTTAACGCAATATATCTTCACTAACGAGTGGACTCATTTTGCCTGGATCGCCGCCCCGATCGTGGCTATGATTGTAGTGGGAAGAAATAGAGAGTAGGAACCTTAGGACACCATCCCCGTCCCTCGATGACTCGGGCCACCCCTTCCTATTGTAGGAAGGGGTTGAAAAAAAATCTGTCTATTTTCTTACCCCCTCCTACGATAGGAGGGTTGGGGAGGTGTTTTAGTTGCTAAGTAAATTATTCCGTATCTCTCCCACTATAACTTCAACTTCTTCGAGTGAGTTCACCCTAACTAACTGAGCCCGATATTGTGCCGCATTAGGGATACCGCGAATGTACCAACCTAAGACTTTCCTTATTTCTACAAAAGGTTTATCAACCTCACTTTCAGCAGCCAAACGAGCGTGCTGCAACATCACATTTAAAATCTCACTCTGGGTGGGCTGCCAATATTGGCCAGTAGTTAAATAATCTTTGATTTGTTTAATTAACCAGGGTTTGCCAAATGTCCCTCGGGCTACAGCGATGCCATCACAGCCAGTATAGTCTAAAGTGTATTTAGCCGCTTCGGGTGTATGGCCATGACCAGAGGCACACACTAAAAATGGTACTAATTGTTTAGCTTCTTTAATACAATCTAAATCAGCGGCCCCTTCATAAGGTTTTTCAAATGGTCGACCATGAATGGTGATATTACTCAATGGTAAATCGGAAATCTTTTTGCAAAAATCGCGTACATGAACTGATTTATAACTGACTCTAGTTTTAACAGATACGGGCATGTCTTGACCCACAGCGTCTATTACAGCCTCTATGATGGCGCGACATTTATCCAAATCACTTAGTAGAGTGCAACCACCTCCGTTCTTGGCTACTTTCGGCGCCGGGCAACCAAAGTTTATATCAACACCATCAAAACCTAATTGTTTTATTTTTATAGCTGCCTCATGAAATAAGTCTGGGTCAGCGCCAAACAACTGAGCTATAATCGGTCTCTCATTATCCTGATAAACCAATAGTTGGTCAGACTTTTCTGCACCATAATGCATGGCATCAATGGACACAAATTCAGGAAAAAGAATATCAGAGGCGAATTGTTTAACCATTAACCGGTAAGCTAAATTGGTTATGCCACTCATCGGTGCTAACCACACCACTGGTTTCGGTAAATCCAACCACGGATTCTTCATGTTTTTTTTATCAAGGGAAATACCCGTGCACCAGTTTTAGTATCCTCAACGACAAACCCATGTTGAGCAATTTTATCACGTAACTCATCGGATACTTTCCACTCTTTCGCTTCACGAGCCGTTTCTCGAGCCATAACCAATTCCATAATTTCTGCCGGAATACTGATCGGTGATTGATTAAGATGTAAGCCTAAAACTATATCCATTTCTAACATGGTGGCATGTTTGATACTGGGATCCATATTTGATCGCACCATAGTCCAAACTATAGCCAATACTTGTGGCATGTTTAGATCATCATTGATGGCTTGGGTGAATTTTTCAATGGTGACAGTATCCACTTCAGTTGGTTCCGGCCAAGTTAACATTTGGTGTCGTAATTTTTCCAGCGCTTGTTGCGCGCCGGTTAAAGCCTCAAAAGTAAAATTTAGTTTCTGGCGATAATGGGCAGTGAAACAGAAATAGCGGTAGGCGAGTGGGTCAAAACCTTTATCTTTGAGTAATTGTAAAGTTAAGAAATTCCCCTGGGATTTTCCCATGCGCTCATCATTAGTGAGCAAAAATTCGCCGTGTAACCAATAATTAACAGTTTGATGCCCAGCCGCGGCTTCGTTTTGGGCGATCTCATTGGTGTGATGGACAGGGATATGATCAATCCCACCGCAGTGAATATCAAAATGATCGCCTAAGTATTTTAAACTCATGGCTGAACACTCAATGTGCCACCCCGGAAAGCCTACTCCCCAGGGAGAATTCCATTCCATCAGGCGTTTACTATTTTTTGGACTGAGCTTCCATAAAGCAAAATCAGTGGGGTGTTTCTTTTCACCCATGGTCACTCGGTTGCCAGCCGCTAAACCTTTAATATCTAGTCTGGCTAACTTGCCGTAATCAGATAACTTACTGGTATCAAAATAAATACCGTCTTTGGTTTGGTAAGTAAAACCTTTAGCTTGTAAGGCTACTATTAAATTTACTTGTTCTTCAATATGGTCAGTGGCGCGACAAATTATCTTGGGTTCTAACAAATTAAGATCTTTACTATCTTGGAAAAAGGCTTCGGTATAAAATTTGGCAATATCCCAGACGGATTTTTTCTCCCGGGCAGCGCCCACTTCCAGTTTATCTTCACCGGCATCAGCATCATCGGTTAAATGTCCAACATCTGTAATATTCATGACATGATTCACTTCATAACCGTTATACTGCAAGACTCTTCTTAAAATATCTTCAAATATATAAGTGCGTAAATTACCAATATGGGCATAATTATAAACGGTTGGCCCACAAGTATATAAACCCACGCGGTTATGATCTAGGGGAGTGAAAGTATCTAGTTGGTGAGTAAGAGTATTATAGAGTTTCATGATTACAGTAATTTCTTTCTTTTAATATAGAGTAAAGTTAAGCCGATTCCTAAACCGGTGAGGGCAGTAAAAATGTAGAAATCTTCCGGTTGTCCGGCAAAGGGAATATCGACAGCATTCATGCCAAATAATCCGGCGATCACACCGGCGGGTAACATGAGTGCCGAAAAAACTGTGAGAGTTTTAATCACCTCATTAATGCGATAAGAAATCAACGATTGGTTGGTTTCATGTAGTGCCTCAATCGATTCTTTATATGATTCTAACTGGTTCCAGATTTCTTGGGTGTAATCGAGTAAGTCATCGAAGTAATCAATATATTTTTTATCTAATTCAACGCTGCGTAAGTGCATTAGAATTTGCCGGTGGGGTTGTACAATGCGTCTAATATCAATAATATTTTGCCGGGTAACTAAAATTTCTTGCAATAAACTTTGTTGGCCAGTTGAAAAAATCCGGCGTTCAATTTGATCAATTTCAGCATCGATATTATCTAATAGGGGATAACAATATTGAAACAAGCGTTGTAATATCTTGTACAATAAAAACTGCGGTGATGCCACCATATACTGATTGCGGGATTCTTCTGAAGCAGTACAGACTTGAAACAAATCAACAAATGGTGGAATGTCACCGCGGTGTACCGTGACGACATAATCTTTGCCTAAGAAAAAATCTATCTCACCAGATCGAATCGTATTGGTTTTACGATCAAGTAACGGAAACAACAATACCAAAAAAATATAATCAGAGTATTTATCTATTTTTGAGCGATGAGTAATAGCTAGGATATCTTCGTAATCCAACACATGAAACGGAAACTCGTTTTTCAAGAATTGCAGTGACGTCTTGGTTGGTTGTTCTAAGTCTATCCAGCGCAACCCATTATGCGTCAGCGTTTCTGGATGTAGCATGAGGGCACTCTAGCAAACGGTTTTATTGCTGTAAAGTCGAATTTGTGTTATAGTAATGGAATGTCTCACGAGCCAGCCGAAATAAAATTACCCGATCATCTTGCTCCCACAGTTAAGCCGGTTGAGGTACAAAAACCAGCGGAAGTAAAATCTACTACTGAGCAGGCCTTTGAGCAGTATAAACAAGTGAATGAGGAGAAACCAGATGAATCTCCATATGTTATCAAGCAAGCCAGACAAAAAAAAGACGAAATAATGACTGACGATACCGGTAAAAGTCAGTTGCAAGATAAATATGAAGAAGTAATGGCTGATGGGTTAGGGGATGTTTATCATACGATGACACCGGCTCAACAAGAGAAATTTCGTAAACGAGGCGAGGAGATCGCCAAAGTCATTGAAGAATTAACCGTACATTTGAAATTAACCGCGCGCAAAGTGATTGAACTCATTCGGGCGTGGTTGAAAATGATTCCTGGTATCAATCGTTATTTTTTAGAGCAAGAGGCTAAACTAAAAACCGATGAGATTATGAAACTAGGGCAAGCCGAAATGTTGCGGCGCAAACATCAATAAATTATGGTGGATTATATACAACAGTATCCAACCATCGCCTTCATGCTCTATGTCGGATTGACTGGAGTTAGTATAGTGGTACTAATTTTTCAAATCAGAAATTTTACGCGTCGTTCTGTGCATCGAGCTGATAGTATGAAACGCGCTATCTTAATGTTGCGCGTACCGAAGGAAGATTTGAAAGAAAAACAATCGGGTGATAATCCGTCTTATCGCAAACAATCAGAAGAAGCCCGCATTAGTATTGCCGAAGCGTTTTATGGTGCCATTCACCAAGTGCCGCATGAATCCAAGTGGACGGAATTTTGGTTTGGTGGTGATGATCATTTTAGTTTTGAGATTGTGGCGGATAAGGATCAATTAATCACTTATTACGCGGTTGTACCACACCGGTTTAAAACATATTTTGAACAACAGTTTCAGGCGCAATACGATGATGCCGTGATTGATGAGGTGGAAGATTATAATGTGTTTGAACCCAATGGAGTGGTAGTGGCAGCACGGCTGAGCTTGAAGAAGAGTCAGGAATTTCCGATTTTGATTTATAACAAGTTGGAAGTTGACCCGATGAATGCTTTAACGAATGTCATGTCTAAATTTGAAAAGCATGAAGGCGCCGCCGTTCAATTCATCATTCGGCCGAACCACTCGCGTTGGGCCAGAATTCCAGCCCGCATTGCCGCTGTGATGCACCAGGGTAAGAAATATGAGCAAGCCCGCGCCGAAGTAGCCGGTTTTATTTTTTATCGTTTGTGGATAGATTTAAAGTACATGTTTTTTAAGAGTCGAGCCAAACGTGAACAGGGCATAGATATTAGAACAGAGCGAGAATATCGTTTATCACCTATGGAAGAAGAAGTGGTGAAAGGCTTTGAGGAAAAAGCCGGTAATCCTGGCTTTGATGTTAATATTCGAGTAGTGGTATCGGCTTCCACCAAGGAGATTGCTGAATATAAAACCCACACTATTTTAGGTGCCTTTTCACAATACTCTGGCACGTTGTATGCGAACGAATTTAAAAATTCCAAACCGAGTGTTAATAAAAAAGAGCTTGAGCATTTTATTTATCGCACGTTTGATCAAAAGAAATCGTTTATTTTAAACACCAAGGAAATTTGCACGCTGTATCACATGCCGTTACCCACCACTGAAACGCCAAATATTCGCTGGCTGTTATCCAAAAAAGCCGCGCCGCCATTTAACATGCCCAAAGAAGGGGTGAAGTTAGGCTTTGTGGAATATCGTGGTGTCACCACTGATGTGCGCATAAAGCGGCCGGATCGGCAACGGCATATGTATGTGATTGGGCAAACTGGTTCTGGTAAATCGGTGATGTTATCGCAATTAGCCATTCAGGATGTAGAAAATGGTGAAGGCGTGTGTATTATTGATCCGCATGGTGATTTAGTCCAAGATGTGCTCGAGCACATTCCGAAAGAACGGGCTGATGATGTAGTGATTTTTTCACCCGGGGATATTGAGCGGCCAGTTGGTTTGAATATGTTGGAATATGATACTGACGAACAGAAAGATTTTGCTGTACAGGAAATGGTGGCGATTTTTTATAAATTGTTTGGCCAAGAAATGATTGGCCCGATGTTTGAACATTACATGCGTAATGCTATGTTGGCGATGATGGATGATAAAGAGGCCGGGTCGAGTTTGATCGAAATTCCGCGCATGTTTACCGATGCTAAATTCCGCAAAGAAAAATTGAAGCATGTCAAAAATTTGATTGTAAAAAATTTCTGGGAACAAGAGTATGAACAATCTCAAGCCGGACAACAAGCCGCCGATATGTTGTCTTACGTTATTTCCAAGATTGGTCGGTTCTTAACCAACGACATGATGCGTAATATTGTCGGTCAAACCAAATCCGGTTTTAATGTGCGTGATATCATGGATAATCAGAAAATATTATTGGTGAATTTATCTAAGGGTGCGATTGGTGAAGTGAACAGCAGTTTGTTAGGTTTGATTATGGTGTCCAAAATTCAAATGGCGGCCATGGGGCGCGCCAACATGCCCAAAGAACAGCGCAAAGATTTTTATTGCTACATTGATGAGTTTCAAAATTATTGTACCGACTCAATTGCGATTATTTTATCTGAGGCTAGAAAATATCGCTTAGATATGATACTGGCTCACCAGTATATTTCGCAGTTGGTGAAAGATAATGACACCCAAATTCGAGATGCGGTGTTTGGCAACGTTGGTACCAAAGTCGCTTTCCGGATTGGTGTGGAAGATGCTGAAATGATCGCTAAAGAGTTTGCTCCCGTGTTTGATGAAAACGATGTGATCAATGTGGAAAAATATACCGCTAATATTAAATTGTTGATCGATAACACCGTCTGTCGGCCATTCAACATGAAAACCATCATGCCGCCACCCGGCAATATTGAGTTGGCTAACCAGTTAAAACAGTTATCCCGCTTGAAGTTTGGCCGGGATCGCGCTATTGTGGAGGCCGAAGTTATTGAACGCGGCAAATTAGATCAATTAGGCGGCGGTTCAGACTTAACTAGTCCCGATTCATTTTTTTAAAAAATAAACAATAATAAAATAAAAACCCAATATTTATGGATACTCCCAGCCTACATGAAGTGCGTCAAGCCCTAGCCAATGCTACCTCTCAATTGCACTACGCCCAACAATTATTAGATAATATCGACAGTAGTGAGTTAGATCGTGTGAGTATGACCGGTGTAACCACTGAGCCGTCTTTTGTTGGTAATAATCAGGTGATTGAAGGTGTGTTTAATGGGCAAAATATGGTTGGCGCCGATGGTAAAGTGTATACCGTGCCATCTAATTATGCGTCTAAATCCAAGCTGGTTGAGGGCGATATCCTGAAATTAACCATTAAATCGGATGGTACTTTTATCTATAAACAAATTGGACCAGTCGAACGAAAACGCATGGTGGGCGCTTTAGTCCGGGATGATAGTACTGGCGAGCTCAGCGTTTTAGTCGGGAAGCGTTCGTACCGAGTGATTTTAGCCGCGGTGACTTACTATAAAGGTCAGCCCGGTGATGAAGTAGTGATATTGACCCCGGAAGATGGTGAGAGCCAATGGGCCGCTGTGGAAAACCTCATTCATCGTGATTCTGACGAAGAACTTTTACCCCTAGGCGATGCCGCTGAATTGCCCAGTGGGGGGTAAATCGTCTAAGACAACTACTTGACCCCCCAGTTTTTTTTGCCTATAGTAACACCCCTATGTCCATCGCCCTCTATCGAAAATACCGCCCGCAAGATTTCTCGGCTGTGATCGCTCAAGATCATATTAAGACTACTTTGCAAAATCAAATTAAACACCAGCAAATTGCGCATGCTTACTTGTTTGCTGGGCCACGGGGGGTGGGTAAAACTACCTTAGCTCGAATCTTTGCTAAAACTATCAACCAGGTGACAGATAATACGGCCACGTATATTGATATTATCGAAATCGATGCGGCTAGCCATACTGGGGTAGATAACGTGCGCGAGAATATTATTCAAAATGCTTATGTGGCACCAAGCCAGTTACCCTATAAGGTTTTCATCATCGATGAAGTGCACATGTTATCCGGCTCAGCGTTTAATGCCTTATTAAAAATCTTAGAAGAACCACCGGCTAATGTGGTGTTTATTTTAGCCACTACCGAGGTACATAAATTACCGGCCACAGTAGTATCGCGCTGCCAACGGTTTGATTTTCATGCCATCAAGTTGCTGGATATTATCAAACGGTTAGAGTGGATTTGTACTCAAGAACACGTGCAAGTTGACCAAGCGGTGTTGGAGCGCATTGCGCGTAAAGGTCAGGGAGCAGTGCGCGATGCGGAAAGTTTATTAGGCCAAGTGTTAGCGATTGGGGGTGATAAAATCACCGTTGAGCAAGCGGATATTGTCTTGCCCCGTGTGGATATGGCCATTGCGGTTGAGTTGTTTACCCATTTAACTCAACGCCAAGCTCAAGCTTTTACTAATTCAGTACAAACCGCCGTGCAAGCCGGTACACAAATGAAAGAATTATGGCAGTTGTTACTAGAATTATTCCGGCGCGGTTTGTTATTTAGTGTGGATCAGCAATTAACCCACCTCGAAGATTTAGATGTGCATAGTGGCACTCATGAACAGTTATTAGCCACACTGTCTTTACTCACCACGGCCGATTATGTGCATTTATTAAATCTGTTTATGTCTGCCGGTGATCTGTATCGCAGTAGCCCAATAACACAATTGATGATTGAAGTACCTGGTTTAACTTGGTGTACCAGTAGTGTGGTTGTAACTCAACCGAAACAAACAATTATACAAAAGAAAATCGCTCCAATCACTAATTCGGTTGTTAACAAGACACCAGTAATTTCAACTAGTGTTGAGACAACCGTTGATACAGTTTTATTACATAAAGTAAAAGAACACTGGGCCGAAGTGATTAGTAAAACCAAAGTAGTCAATCATGCCCTGGCGATTGCTTTATCAATGGCTCATGTCGCCAATGCCTATGCACCAAACCGCGTGCAGTTAGGTTTTCGCTATGATTTTCATAAAGATCAAGTCTGCAAAGTAGATTACATCACCGCCATTAGAAAAATATTATCCCAATTATTAAATCAAGACATGCAACTAGAATGTGTAGTGGGGGAGCAGTACGATATCGATGCCTCAGTACTAAACACTTTACCATCAGATAATATTGCTCAGGTTAATCCAGTTGAAATGGATAATGTGTGGGATCTAGCCCTGCAATCGGTGGGTGGTCAGAGCGGTAAATAAGCTGGCAGGCTTAGATTTTTTTTGTTATCATTGAAAGTGATAACAATGTCAATAAAGAATACAATTTATATTTTTTTTAGTGTTAGCATGTTTTTTGTGGCCGGTAATATCTGTACTGCTGAAACTAGCACCATAAAAATTGGCGATTATGCACCAGATGAAATAATTATCAAATTCAAATCTGGTAAGATTGACTTAAATAACAGTCATCAACTGAGTAGCTTTAGTAACGGAAATAAATTGACTAGTCAGGAAACGTTAAAATTTGCCAATGCTGTAGTTTTTAAGATTAAGAATGAAACTGTATTGGAAGCCATAACCAGGTTAAAAGATGATCCGAATATAGAGTCTATACAGCCTAATTTTCGTTATCGTAATTTGGCCATTGAGACGAACGATCCTTACAAGGATTATCTCTGGGGTTTAGATAATACTGGCCAAACTATAAACACTGTGTCTGGTCTACCAGACGCTGATATTGATGCGCCGGAAGCCTGGTCTATCAATGAAGGTACAAATCTAGATGTAATTGTGGCGGTAATTGATATGGGTGTGGGGTATAATCATCCAGATCTTGCTAATCACATGTGGGATGGTACATCTTGCAAAGATGAAAATGGTAACTATCTTGGTGGTTGTGCACATGGTTATGATTATGGCAACAATGACAAATATCCGTTACCCAATGATGATTCACACGGAACACATGTGGCCGGAACAATTGCTGCACTAAAAAACAATGGTTATGGAATTATGGGTGTTGCACCGAATGCGCAAATAATGGCGTTGCAGGCGACACAGCCGGATGGTTATTTCTACGATACAGAAATTATGAAATCGATTAATTTTTCTAAAGAAAATAATGCCAGCGTCATTAATGCCAGTTTTGGCGGTGGATCTTTCGCTTGTTTTTTTGTTTACGATGAATTAACTTACGAAGCGATTGATAATTTCCCTGGATTGTTTATTGCCGCAGCGGGCAATGATACTGCTGAGCATGATGGCTCAAATTATGTAGTAGTGCCAGCTGATTATGGACATCCAAGTGATTGCTGGGCAGGATTGGACAATGTAATTAGTGTGGCGGCAACTGATTCGAACGATGAGTTAGCTTTATTTTCCGATTATGGAGAAAATTTTGTCGATGTAGCGGCACCAGGAGTTGATGTGTATAGTAGTGTGGCTGAAAACTACTCTTTTTATGAAACTTTCAACACTATTACAACTGGTAATTTACCCAGTAATTGGACCATAATTAATGGTAATTGGGCTGCCGGATCGGTGGCAACATTTAATGCGGCATCTTCCTGGGGCCAGGTGCTGTACCCAGATCTCACAGGTGTGGCTACAACCGGATATTATTATGCAGCAAATAGTGATAGTTATATTTTGTCGCCACTCTATGATTTAAGCGGTGCTAGTACTGAGGCAACTTTTAATTTTCGGGCTCGCTGCGATACACAATATGTTGATATCCCGGTGGATTATATGACACTAGAATTTAGTGCTGATGGTGTCACTTTTACACCAGTCAGTGTATCTTACTATGGGGCAGAAAAATTTGATGAATATATTTTGGATAATATAGAAATGGATTCGGATGCTACCAATGATACATACCATTATTTTGATGATATTTCCTTAGATGGTTATTTGACGAGTAATTTTCAGTTTCGTTTTCATTGGGTAACAGATGGTAACGATAACACATACCGTGGTTGTATAGTAGATAACATTTCTGTAAATTATATGGGGGATGGCAGTAATAACAGCTATGATTATTACAGTGGTACTTCCATGGCAGCACCGCAGGTCGCTGGCTTAGCGGCTTTATTGATGGGGTATCGACCGATGTTAACATCTAACCAAGTAAAAACAGTATTGTTAGCCACTGGTGATACATTAGATTCATTAGTTGGCAAAACAGTTAGCGGAAAAAGAATTAATGCCTACAATGCACTGTTGCAATCCAATTTACCAGAATCTCCAACGATTAACAGTGTATTATCTCCAACTAAAGTAGGTACACAAACGCTCTCTGGTACCAAAGAAGCTAACACTGCCATTTCATTAAATGATGTCGAAATAGTTCCGCAGGATGATAAAACTGTGTGGAATTTTGTTGTTACCTTAAGTGAAGGGGATAATAATTTAATTATTCAAGCGCAGACTGCCAGTGGGCTAACAAGTATTGCAGTAGAGACAAAAATAACTTTAGATACTACACAACCAATCATTCACACTAGCGTCACAAGTGGTTATTATCGGCATCAAAAAAGACTAGTTTTGACCTGTAATGAAGCTTGTACACTATATTATACTCTAGATAATACCAAGCCCACTAGGCATAAAAGGCTATATGTACATTCATTTATCGTTAAGCGGACAAAGACAATAAAAGTAGTGGCTCTCGATCAAGTAAACAATAAATCAGACATAAGAAAAATAAAATTGCATATCCATTATGAAGATCAAAATATTTTTCCAGGTGGGGCTGGGGCGGTAGGGGTCGAACCTACGATGATGGATTCAGAGTCCATTGCCTTACCACTTGGCTACGCCCCACTAGCGCCGCTAAATATAACTTTTCTTAAGCCTGTTGGCAAGAGAGTACCGCAATAGTTGCTTACTCAATTTATAAGTAGTATCCTATCTAGTGGAGGGCATAAATATGCTCGTTTAGCATTAAACACAAAAAGTTATGAAAAAATGGTTATTGAGTTTTGGGCTAGGAACAGTTATGTTACTAGCTGGCTCATTTGTTTCGGCACAAGAAAATTCATTACGCCAAAGTTTGGCCTTTGAAGGGGGTTATCCGGAAAATGTGGTCGTGGGTTCAAGTGTGACAGCCGGAACGAATGATATGTTGTATGCCGGTTTAAATTCACCGAATGGTATTTTTTGGTCAGATGATTTTGCTGACACCTGGCATGCGCCCAGTGCTGGCTCTGATTTTGGCACCATTAGTGATGTACAAACTTCCACCACACCCGGTACCGCTTTTATGGTTGGAGGCATCAATCTTTATCGTACCCAAGATAATGGTACTACTTGGCAAGAATTATCCGCTGTTCAAAATGTGTCTCAGTTTATCGCCACTGGAACTGGCGGAGTTTTAGTGGTGCCAACGCGTGATAATCAAGTATATATCAGTAGTGACGATGGCGATAATTTTACTGCCTTAGATTTATCTGTCACTGATGTTACTGTCAGTGCCGATGGTACTATTTTGGCACTTGTGACTGTGACTGGTGATACTACCGCACTTTATACCATTACTTTATCTGGGGCGGTAAACACTGGTGTGAGTGGGACTTGGCGTTATGTCGCTGCTCACCCAACAGATCCTAACTTTATTGTACTATCCAGTTCATCTGGAGTTAGTTATAGCTCCACCGGTGCCGCCGGAGTGTTTACGGCTATGACTAACCCAGAGGGTATTAGTAATGCGCAAAAGGCGGTGATTAGAGCATCAGGGAGAATTTATTTAGGTAATGATTACAGTGATGATAACGGCACTACATGGACAAATGCCAGTATTAGAAATTGGGTGACTTTTGATGATGTCAATGGTTATGTTTATACTCAATCTGATCGTGGAGTCGGGCGTTCAAGTGATGCGGGTGTTTCATATACAGACAAAATTACCGGCATGACCGGTGTGACCGTGAACGATTTAGCCCAGGATGATAGTAAAGAAGTGGTTTGGTTGGCCGCTCAAGGTGGTTTTGCCAAATCGACCAATTTTGCTTCTAGTCTAGCCGCCGGTTCTGACCCAACCTGGGAGTTTCCAATCAATCAAAATGAGACAGTTAATACAGGCGATGCCGTTTGGGTTGACCCAAACCAATCTGACGTCGTGTTAGCCGGAGCCAGTGGTGTGATATTTCGCACGGCTGACGGTGGTACTACTTGGACAGAAGGTGATACCGGTATTGATACCACTAACGGATCAATCTTTGTTGATATTGTTGAATATGACGGCACTAGTAGTGTGTTATATGCCAGTTATCAGTATACCGAAGGTGGTAGTAATAATGATGAAATTGGTGGTGGTGTTATTCAAAGCACCGATGGGGGAATTACCTGGACAGATTTAGATATGCCGAATGTTCCAGCTGGCCCGATGGTGGTTGATTCAGATGGTCAATTAATAGTTGGTGTTGGAGTTGAGCAAACCAGTGCCGAAGCAAGTCGTGGCTTATATCTATTTAATGGTCTAGCTTGGTCACAACTTTATTCTCAGAGTGCTTTAATAACAGCCTTAGCTTACAGTAGCGATACAAATACAATTTTCGCTGTGTCATCCGGCGCCGATATCGAGGGGGAGGTATATAAATCGACTGATGCTGGTAATTGGGGACAATGGGACATTGTTGGAACCAATGATATTCCAAGTGATTTCTGGGGACAAAATGTTGTTGTCAACGCTCATAACTCTGATCAGATTTTTGTTAGTACCGCACGCCCATCCGGCACCGGTTACATTTATTCCTGTACCATCAGTACAGATGTGTGTGAGATTTATTACACAGGGTTAAAAGATGAAACCTTTAACACAATGTTGTTTGATGGTTTAGTTACTGGGTCTAATACCGGTATCTATTCCTACCAAAGTAAGGCTAATTTACGTCTGACAAAACGAACCAAACAGCGTCAGCTAGTGATACGCTTAACTGATAAATCGACCAATCAGTCGTTAAATAACCGCACCGTTAAAATCTATCGCAAAGCCAAGACAGCCGGTACATTTAAACTGATTGATAGTATGAAAATCAAAAATGGTAAAGCGCAATATTCTGTTCATGCCAAGGGTGGTATTTTCCAAGCCCGCTGGCGTGCCACCAAGGCTGATGCAAACGTTTACACGGCTAGAACGCTATCTAACAACAAGAAGTTCACCCGATTGCCGTAATTGATAGAATCCTCTATCATGGGTCGGTATGCAGGATTATAATCTAGACTATTTAAAGCAATTAGAAGCCGAAAGTATCTATATTTTCCGGGAAGCAGCCGCCGAACTGGCTAATCCAGTAATGCTGTATTCGATTGGGAAGGATTCCTCAGTGTTGTTACGCTTGGCGGAAAAGGCGTTTTATCCGGCGAAGATACCGTTTCCCTTGTTACATATCAACACTGGGTATAAGTTTCATGAGATGATTGAGTTTCGCGATTACTACACAAAAAAGATTGGCGCCAAACTAATTGTGCATAAAAATACCGAACCAGCCGCTTTAGCCATGTCTCCCGATGACGCCCATACAGATAAATACATTTACTACAAAAAAACCAAACCGTTGTTGGAGGCAATTAAACAGCATGCCTTCACTGGTGCCTTTGGTGGAGCCCGCCGGGAAGAAGAAAAAGCCCGCGCCAAAGAAAGAATCTTTTCGTTGCGTAATAAAGAAAATGTTTGGGATCCAAAAAATCAACGGCCAGAATTGTGGCATACTTACAACACCAGATTAAATGAAGGTGAAACGGTGCGTATTTTTCCACTATCGAATTGGACCGAATTAGACATTTGGTATTACATCAAACAAGAAAAAATTGAAGTGGTGCCGCTGTATTTTGCCCAGAAACGAAAAGTGATTAAACGACACGGTGTCTGGTTACGCTTAGATGAGTTTGTTCAACCCAAAGCCGGGGAGGCAGTTAAAGATATTTGGTGTCGGTATCGTACCTTAGGCTGTTCACCATCAACTGGGGCAGTTGAGTCTACTGCCACTACGCTGGATGAAATCATTGCCGAAGTGTTAGCTGCCAAAGCCTCAGAACGTCAAACCAGAGCGATTGATCATGGGTCTGAATCTGCCATGGAGCAAAAAAAGAAAGAAGGTTACTTTTAATATGGCACTAGAACTAGTTAGAATTACAACCGCGGGCAGTGTCGATGATGGTAAATCCACCTTGATTGGTCGGTTACTATTTGATTGTAACGCCATTTTTCAAGATCAACTGGATGCTATTAAGAAAGCCAGTCAAACCTCCGGTCAAGAGATAGATTTATCTTTAATCACTGACGGTTTATCGGCTGAGCGTGAACAAAAAATTACGATCGATGTCGCTTACCGTTATTTCACCACGCAGAAAAGACGTTTTATTATTGCTGACGTGCCTGGCCATGAGCAGTATACCCGCAACATGGTGACCGGTGCCTCTACCGCTGATATTGCTATCATTTTAGTAGATGCTCGGCATGGGTTGCTCACCCAAACTAAGCGACATTTGTTTGTGGCTAGTTTGTTATCTATCCCGCATATTTTAGTAGTAGTCAACAAAATTGATGATGTTGAGTATAGTCAGGAAATATTTGAGGCTATAAAAAAAGATGTTATTCAATGCGCCACTCGGTTACACATTGAAGATCTTCAGATTATGCCGATCTCAGCGTTACGGGGTGATATGGTAGTGAATCGAGGCAATAACATGAACTGGTATCAAGGGGCCACCTTGTATGATTATCTCGAGAACGTGCAAATTGTGAGCGATCGCAACTTAATTGATTTTAGATTTCCCGTGCAATACGTTATTCGGCCTAATCAAAATTTTCGTGGTTATGCCGGTAGAGTTGAAGGTGGCATTGTGCGCGTGGGGGATAAGGTGAGTATTTTACCATCGGGTAAAGCCTCCAAAATTAAGTCAGTCATCTATGATGATAAAAACCAAACCGAGGCTTTCTCTGGGCAATCTGTTGTTTTAACTCTAACTGATGAACGGGACATTTCCCGCGGTGACATGATTGTGCGCGAACAAAACGTGCCGGAAGTGGCTAATAAATTTGAAGCTACTATGTGTTGGTTTTCTGAAGAGCCCATGCAACCCAAAAGAAGCTATATTATTAAACATACCACCAGAACCACCAGAGGCCAGATTGATACGCTGCGGTATCGTTTAAACATTGATAGCTATCATCGTGAACCAGCTAAGGCGTTACAGTTTAACGAAATCGGTCGGGTGTATATCACTACTAGTCAACCGTTAATGTTTGATCCGTATTATAAAAACCGCAATACCGGTGCTTTTATTATTATTGATGAGCTCACTAATGCCACCGTTGGTGCCGGAGTAATTATCGCACCTGTTAAAGGTGTTAAAGTAGCCGTTACTAAATCAACTGTGCAAGTGAAAAAAGCCGGTCTTATTTCCGGTTCACCAAAATTCCTGAAACATGCTGCTCAACAATTAAAAAAATTAGGTGTGTCTTACGAAATTGTGTCAGCTAAAGATATTAAACATGCTCCTGTATTAGTGAAATTATTACTGAAACATAAAGTGTTCGTGTTAACTACCGTAGCATCTGTTAGGGGAGCCATTAAACTTGATAGCAAAACAGTTTTAGTGGAAACACTAAAAAAGAATAAATATCTCATCTAAACAAACACCCGGCTCAAGCCGGGTGTTTGTTTAGATACTATTTCTCGTTTTTCGAAATATCATCATCAGAATCCAGTGGTGGATAAACATCAGATGATGTTTTTTTTGCTTCTTGTAAGGCTAGAGTTAGTGCTTTAGCAGCCTCAAATGCCTTACGATGTTCTGCCAACTTTCTTGCTTTTTTAGTATCATAATCCCCAACATGTTCTTCAACTATTGGATCAACGGCCAATGGTTGTGGGCGAAATACTGGTTTGGGCTCCATGAATGTTAGTTTTTATTATATCCCAATAACTCAGGATGTTTTAACACAAATTGTGTGATCTCACCACTAGTTACTTCTTCTACTTGAGACTTGGCCAAGGCATTATTTAGTGCTTCCACTCCAGTTGCAGCGCCAGCCATAGCTAGTACTAAACTGGCAACTTTTAATCTTTTATCAGCCATGTTGCGAATTTGTTCCATTAATCCGACAGATTTTTCTGGACCAACAGCTTTAGCGGCCTCTGTCTGTAAGACTTCCATATCTATTTCTTCAACTTCTTCATCAAGACCCAACATATCCGCTATGGCTTTTTCTTCTAAATACCATTGGTCGGATTGTTCTCTTATTTCATCTTGGGTCATGTTGTTTGGAGTGATTACACCAGGTTCAAACATTGATCTAACTTTACTTACATCAACATCGGCCGGTGTAGAATCATCACTTGTAAACATAGCAGCAACTTTTTTGTCAGTTTCTTCACCTTCAGTTTCTTCGCCTTCGTTTGCTTGTGGTATTGGCACCCTATCCGTTGGAGTCTCATCATCTTCTACCAAATAATCCTTAACATCTAATTCTGTGGAGGCTTCTTCTGCCTCACTTAATTTAACTGTTGGTAGTTCTGATTCATCTACTGGTGGTCTATTTTCAGTCGTCTGAATTGCCGCCTCTTCTCGATTAATTGGTTGAGTAGTTGCAGACTCAGGATCTTCCTGTCTTTGTGGTTTAAAAATTTCCATTCTTGCAACCATATATGTATAGTTTATTTATTATATTAAATGTTATTAGAGTTGTTCATTTCATGTTTTGTTGCTTTAATGAAAGCTAGTAACATGATACGAGAGTAAATTTATCACATTTTTATGAATTTGTCAACTGGTCAAGACTTTGGAGAAAATTATATCATCAAACAAAATTTATTAACTTCACCACATCGCGGGCATGAGGTTTATTTGGTTGAAGACAAAACTACTAAAGAATTATTAGTGGCTAAGTGTGCTACCAGTAAAGAGGCTAATCAGGCTTTGTTATCGGAACAAAAAATCTTACAGGATTTATCCGGTATTCCGGGTATTCCACAATCGGTGGCTTATCACAATCAGGTGCATTTTGTTAAGTATATAGATACACAGTTTCAACTCGGACAATACGTGCGCGTGGATCGTCCGGTTGATGAGCAAATAAAGCTGTTACCGTGGGTGGAGAGGTGGTTTAAACAATGTGTGGAGATATTAAAAATGACTCACAATAAAAACATCATGCATGGTGATATGAAACCACAAAACATTGTGGTGGATAAAGATAATAAAGTGTGGTTAGTCGATTGGGATCATGCGCGGCGCTTACCGGAAACAACTCCGCAGTTACCGGTGGAGGGAACACCACAGTATATGTCACCCGAACATGTGGCGGGTAAAACTTTAGATGAGTGGGCGGATTGGTATGCGTTAGGCATGAGTTTTTTTTCAATCTGTTATGGTTCCAGATTAACGCCACGGTATAGCGCCGGTGATTTTAAACAGCGAGTCAGTAAGGATATTGTCGCGGCAATCGCGGCCGGGGAGGGTGTGAAATATAATTTATTACCAAAACCACGTTCGCCATTAGAAACTGACTTGCAATCTCAGTGGCGGAAAATGACTGAATACGATAAGACTAAACGAACTGTCTAAGTAAAGTGTGTAGAGCCGTTGGGTTAGGTACTCTTTGTTTGGCTTTAGTTGCACCGGCGCCAACTCTGATAGTTATGGCATTGTCTGGTAAAACACTAAACATGTCTTCATCGGTGGTATCATCGCCGGCGGCCAAAATATCTTTTTCCGGGTAGCGTTGTAACCAATACAGCGTGGCGCGACCTTTATTAACACTGTCTGGGACAAGTTCAATTAAACTGTGTCCAATAATAATGCGTAGATGATAACGTGTTAAATATGGAGTTAAACTAGTAACTAGTTGCTGCATACGATTTTGTCTAATATCAGGTGATACTTTTTTATTATGCCACACAAACCCATACGGTTTTTCCTCAAAGAGAGAATCACTCGTGCAAGCAACGATAGCCTGAAAACATTGGCGCACCGGATCTTTCCAATCTAACTTGATTTGCTGTGTTAAATTCCAAGGTTGGTCAGGGTCTTTTCGCCAAATCCCATGTTCGGCCGAAAGAGCACAACGTAAACCGTGAAATTTTTCATCAAGCACATCATGGGCGCGTCCACTAATAATGACGACAATATTTTTTGGATTATTAGTTAGTGCGGTAATCAACTGACGAACTCCAGCATGTTCAATTTCGTCATCTAATAATGTATGGTCATAATCTAATAAAAATAACATAGCTATAGACTAGCAAACTTAGGTATTGTACGCTACTGATATGGATCAAGCTTACCAAATAGCTCTAAATACATTGCGCGCCTGTTGTACACCAATTGGGTTTAAAGCCTCTGGCAAAATTGATGGGTATAGTGAAATCTGGGCGCGGGATAGTTTAATGGCTGCCTTAGCGGCCCAAGTATCCGGTGATACAGATTTATTAAATACCGCAAAAGCATCTATCAAAACACTCCAACATTTTCAGACGTCATTGGGCATGTTGCCAAACAATGTTGATGCCACCGCCAAACAGGCTGATTACCAAGCCACCATCGATGGAACGCTCTGGTTTGTTATTGTAGTCCATGCATTGCACTTAGAAGAATACTATCCAGCAGCAGAACAAGCTCTACAGTGGTTGTCGAATCAAGATGTGGATCAATCTGGTGTGTTATCCATACAGGAGGCCGGAGATTGGCAAGATTTATTTCCCACACACGGTAAAGTGTTATATGACAATGTTTTGTATTATTATGCTTTAAAAATAGCTGGTGACCAAACTCAGGCTAACCTTGTGCAGGAGAGCATGCAAAAATATTTTTGGACGTATGAACTTAGCTCAGTTGATACGAGTAAATTAGTTAATCCAGTTAGTTTAGAATACGCCCAGATATTTCAGCAGGAAAATGCTCAATTGGTTCATAAGTATCCGTATTTGCTGGCTTGGCGTGGGTTTCATGAAGCCGGTACTTGGTTTGATACCTTAGGTAATATGTTAGCTGTTTTATTTGATCTCACTGATACCAAGCAAACCCAGGCTATCTTTAACTATGCCGAGCAGCATGATATTTTTTTACCGTATCCGGCTAAAGCGATTTATCCAACCATTCAACCCGGGGAAACTTATTGGCGTGAGTACTTTCGTAAGCGGGATTTGAATTTGCCAAATCATTATCACAATGGTGGCAGTTGGCCGTTTATTGGTGGTTGGTCGGTGTTGACTTTATTAAAAGACAAACAAAAAAATAAAGCTGAAACACTATTAAACAAGTTGGCCGAAATAATTATACAAACCGATTGTAATGAGTGGTTAGATGGTATGACTGGTCAACCGCTTGGTCGCGCCCAGCAGGTTTGGTCGGCGGCTTTATATATTTTAGCTTATCGCGCGGTTCGAGATAAAGTGACTTTATTTTAGAAATATATTTAATAAAGGCTTGTAAACATTCATTTTTTCTGTTATAATTCAGCCGTGGATTTACGTGCCTTTCGAACTACTTTAGCGCAACACCCGTTAGCTTACATGAGTGCCGAGTTTGCTTTGGATGATCGTTTACCGATTTATTCCGGGGGTTTAGGTGTGTTGGCTGGTGATATTGTGCGCCAGGCCAATGATTTGAATTTACCGTTTGTGGCGGTTGGTTTGCTCTATAAGGCGGGGTATTTTAAGCAATCAATAACTTTAGCTGGCGAACAAAAAGAGTATTATCCAATTTTAGAATCATCGGATGCGCCGATTGAATTGGTGGTTAATACCGAAGGGGAGCGCATTTTGGTGCGTGTGCCGATTCAAGATCGGGAGGTCACTATTCAAATTTGGGAATACTGTCAGGGAGATGTGTCGGTGTATTTATTAGATACCGATGTGCCGGAAAATTCTCCCACTGATCGTCTGATTACGCAACGCCTATATGATACGCGCACTGATGTTCGGTTTTTACAAGAAATTATTTTAGGCATTGGTGGTGTGCGCGCTTTGATGGAGTTGCATATTCATCCCTCGATTTATCATCTCAATGAAAGTCATTCAGCTTTGGCTATTTTGGAAATTGCTCATCACTATATGGACGAGTATGGTATGTCATTTGATCAAGCCTATGAGTATGGTCGACAAAAAATTGTGTTTACTAATCATACCTTAGTGGCGGCGGGTAATGAATGTTTTCCAGCGACAGTTGTAACAGAGCAGTTATCTGCCTATACCAAACATATCAGTTTAGCCATGGATGATGTTTTAAAAAAAGGTCAGTTAGCAGCCGATCCAACCCAATTTAGTTTAACGGTTTTGGCTCTTAACATGGCTAGCCGCATTAATGCTGTTAGTAAACTGCACAGTGTCCGAGCTAAATTGATTTGGCCAGACAAAGACATGATCGCCATTACTAATGGTGTAAATCTGCCACATTGGGTTAACCCTGATCTTAAAGCCCAGGCACCACAGTTTGATAGTACGGCGATAAATGCTTTGCCACCGCACGAGCTTTGGCAATTACATCTGATGGCTAAGAAGAGGTTGGTGGATGAAGTTAAATTTCAAACTGGTCATGTTTTAAACCCGGACGCTTTAATTATGACCTGGGCGCGGCGCTTTGCTGATTACAAACAACCGGAGTTACTTTTTTCTGATATCGAAAAATTGCGCGCCATTGTTAATAATGCCGATAAACCAGTGCAGCTAATTATGGCCGGTAAAGCTCACCCGGGGGACGTCATTGGTCATTCTCACATTCACAATATAATAAAAATAATTAAAGACCAGAAGTTAAGTGCTAACATTGTTTTTATACAGAACTACACAATTTCATTAGCCAGTGTTTTGGTATCGGGTGTCGATCTATGGATTAATACGCCCCGCCGTGGTGAAGAGGCAAGTGGTACCAGTGGTATGAAGGCGGGAGCGAATGGTGTCTTGCAATGCTCGGTCAGTGATGGCTGGGTTGATGAAGTTGATCTGGAGGGAATTGGTTGGATATTACCTGAGGCGCAAACGGCTCTAGCGCTTTATAAAATGCTCGAAACTGATATCGTACCGCTGTACTACAACAGAAATGCTGACAAAATACCGGTGGAGTGGGTGAATCGGATGAAGTTAACCATCGGTTTAATCTGGGGTAATTTTTCTGCCGAACGGATGCTGTCTGAGTATATTGATATCATGTACCGGCCAGCCTTAGAAGCAGAAAGTATGGGAAAACACGAACATAATTGGAGACGCAATTATAGAACTAGACCAATTTAAATTATATGCGCATCGCGATTTACGCCACCAATGAATATCCTTATCCCGTACCGGCTGGATATATTCATGGAGTTGTAACTGTGGCTGGCGCTTTAGCTGATGGCCTAACTGAAATGGGGCATACTGTGGAATTTTTTTGTTCAGAAGATTCTACCACCAAGGCTAATAAAAGATCATTAGGATATAACTCATATATAAATTTACCGATGTCAGTGCCCAGTGGTAAGGCGCGCTATCAGACAAAATCCTATTACGCCCAACGCATGGCTCGAGATATGGCGCTCTATCTGCGCGATCATCCGGTGGATGTTATTCACTTACATAATGTGCGCGATGCTTTACCCTTCATGCAGTTTTTACCGGATACTCCAAAAATTGTGACGGTGCATGATAGTTTATTTATCACGCAATATAATTTTTTTCTGAGTTTGTATAAAAACTCACCGAACACATACTTTGTTAGTATCTCAAAACGGCAACAAATGGGTATGCCGGAATTATCTTTTTATGACAATGTCTATAATGGCACCGATACTAATTTATTCAAATTTAATCCATTTCCAACTAATCAGGTCTTGTTCAGTGGCAGATTTATACCGGAAAAAGGAGTAGACATTGCTTTGCAAGCGGCGCAACAAGCGCATCGACCAATTCATGTGATCGGTTTTTTTGATCCGCGCGTGGAATTGGCGAAAGAATTTAAACAATCAGTGACCGTTTTGTTACATCAACCATACGTTAAGTACACCAAGAAAGCTGATTATGCCTCATTGGCCAAATATTATGGTCAAGCGCAAGCGCTATTGTTTCCGATTCAGTGGGAAGAAGCCTTTGGCCTAGTCATGATCGAAGCGATGTCGTGTGGTACGCCGGTGATTGCTTTTAAGCGGGGTTCAGTACCGGAAATTATCAAAGATGGTAAAACTGGTTTCATTGTTAGCACCATTCCTGAAATGGTGCGCGCCATTAAAAAAGTTTCTACTATCAGCCGCCGTGAGTGTCGTGAACATGTGGTTAATAAATTTTCGTACAATTCAATGATTCAGAAATATCAATCGGTTTATGAAGCAGTTTTACAGAATAATCTAAAAAAATAATTTATGCGCATTGGTTTTTATTCGTCTAATGAATATCCCACCCCATTAGCTGCAGGGACTATTCACGGGGCGATTGCTATAGCTGACACTTTGGTTAGTGGGTTAGTGGCGCGTGGTCACCACGTTGATTATTTTTGTACTAAAGAATCACACACACTAGCCCATAAACAGTCATTAGGTTATAGAGCTTTTGTTAACTTGCCAGTTAATAAACAAGTAGCTGATGTATTTATTCGTAGTAAGCACACGGTGCTGTATTCACAGCGGATGATGCAGGATATTTACAAGTACATTCAAACCCATCCAGTAGATGTCATGCACTTTCATATTGTGCAGGAAGTAATACCATTATTAGCCTTAATGCCGGGAGTTCCAAAGATTATTACTGTGCATGAGAATTTATTTCGCACGGCCAGTGCCGCCGCCGCCTTCAATAATTATTTTTTACAACTTTTTCAAAATCAACCAGGCAATTATTTTGTTAGTATCTCAAAACGTCAGCAAGCTGCCGTACCGAAAAATATTTTTTTTGCTAAGGTTCATAATGGCATTGACACACAGGTATTCAAATTTAATCCGTCACCAAAAGACTACTTGTTTTATAGTGGGCGGTTTATTCCAGAAAAAGGCGTTGCTGTGGCTTTGCAAGCGGCCAAGTTAGCCCATTATCCGATGAAAGTAGCCGGTCTGTTTGATCCACGTCAACCGGTACCACATGATTTTAAAACCACTGTGACAAAATTATTACACAGTCAGGATGTGCAACATTATGGCAAGATTAACCAAACCCAGCTTGTCAAACTATATGGTGAGGCTAAGGCTTTACTGGTACCAATTAAATGGGAAGAACCATTTGGTTTAGTCATAGTCGAAGCTATGGCCTGTGGTACACCTGTGATTGCGTTTAAAAATGGCGCGGCTCCAGAGTTGATTCGTGATGGTAAAACTGGTTTCATTGTGCGTACCCTGCCGGAAATGGTGCGCGCGATTAAAAAGATTCCAACTATTAACCGTCAGGCTTGTCGTGACCATGTGGAAAAAAACTTTTCCGTGCCGACCATGACAAAAAATTATGAGGTTGTGTATGAGGCAGCGTTAAAAGATTTTAGAAAACGGTCATGAAACCAACCCGCGTCTTATTTGCGGCGGCGGAAATGGCGCCATTGGCTAAAGCCGGTGGTTTAGGCGATGTGATTGGGGGATTACCATTGGAACTACAAAAGCAGGTTGATCGTTTAGTAATTGCCTTACCATTTTACGAAGAAATTCCTCGACCGGCTTTACATAGTCTTGAGCGTATCACGACTTTAACAGTTAAAGTTGGTCAGCAGTCTTATAGTGTAGTTGTGTGGAAAGCGCGCTATAAAACCATGAGTCTTTTGTTATTTCAACAACCTGATTTTCTTAGTCAGGGAAAAATCTATGATGGTTTTTCGGTATTAAATCCACTTACCGGTTTAGTATCGAGCAAGGATGCTGTTGGGCAGGCACTACGGTATGTTTTTTTTAGTTATGCGGTATATGCCTTCATTTGTCAACGGCCAAAAGATTTTAATATTATACATGCACACGATTATCACATGGCTCCTTTGGTAGCTTTGTTACACAATGATCTTAATTTATCTCATCTCAAAACCATTTATACCATTCATAATCTTGGTTATGCCGGTTCATTACTAAAACCAATTTGGGAACAATTTACCCCCTCCCTATATAGATTATTTGATTTCACAGAGGCATTACGTCCGAAGGGTCCGCGCATGTCCTGGCTTGGAATTAAGTCAGCTGATTATATTACTACGGTCAGCCCACAATATGCTAAAGAAATTATTACACCGGAATATGGCAATGATTTCGAATTATTATTACAACAACGTCAATCTGATCTTTATTCTGTGTTAAATGGAATTGATACTAAGTTTTTTGACCCCACAGTAGATCCAGCTGTGCAGGTTAATTTTTCCTGGCGCACTATCAAACAACGGGAAAGAAATAAAATATTTTTACAACGCCAATGTGGTTTACCGATAAATAACAAGATTCCAGTTATCGGCATTGTTACTCGCCTCGATACACCCAAAGGCATGAATCTTATAACTCATTCCCTCACAGAATTGTCTCGTTTGCCGGTACAATATGTGATTTGTGGTAACGGTATTAAACGCTATACTACTGTGTTGCGAGCCGTAGCCAAACTTCGTCCTGAGCAATGGCATTTTCATAATAAATTTGATACCACTTTTAGCCAATATGTTTATGCCGGCAGTGATATTTTTTTAATGCCGTCACGCCATGAACCATGCGGCTTAGCGCAATTAATTGCGATGCGTTACGGTGCCGTGCCAGTAGTACGTGCCACTGGTGGTTTAAAAGACACTGTGCACGAGGGCTATAATGGGTTCGTCTTTACAAAGTATTCCAGTGCGGCCATGTTAACTACACTAAAACGAGCCATTAAAGTGTATCAACGTGAACCAGACATATGGCAACAATTAGTACTGCATGGTATGAAAGGGGATTACAGTTGGAAAAAATCCGCATTAGCTTATGCTAAACTCTATCGTAGTTTACTAAAATAATTAAATTATGTTATCCTAACCATAATTCTTAATTCTTAATTCTTAATTAATTCATATGGCATTAAATCTCAATAATCTAAACTTAGGTAACATGGCTGGAAACGTGGCCGGCAACATGGGTCGTCGCCCATACACGGTGCGAAAATCTGGTGGCATTGTAGGCAGTTTTATTGCCGCCTTATTGGGGATTGGTTTTGTTTTAATTGGTTCACCATTGGCCTTGTGGTACGCCGAGTCACAACACAAAGCGCAGGATTTTGCCACCGCCGCGCAGGTGCAATCTAATGATGTCCAACCTGGTTATGTCGCCGTTTCTGGTACGGCTACTGTGACGGACGGTTTAACTTGTCCAAACACCACTGCCGCCACTGATTGTATTTATTTAAATACGCAAACCCAACGCTTCGATAGTAAACAGGAGCGAAAATGTGGTAGTTTAAGCAGTAATGAGCGAGTGATTCAGAATTTACCGGATGAGTGTGATTCTGATGGTAAAAATTGTCAGTCGTGTTACCAAATTGAGCGCACTGATTGGAATACAATCGATACCAAGACCGCTTATCAACCATTCACGGTTGGATCTTATAGTATCCAACCATCATCTGATGTAAATTTTATTGGGACACAGGATTATACCACTACCACCAATGCCACTCCGGCGATTGGGGATCAACGTAATATCTATAAATATTATGAGGCCAGTAATGTAAAATTGGTGGCCGGTACCTCAGCTAATGGCAAAATTTCTACAGCGGCGGATAATAAGCCTTATGTTATCTCGAATGTTGATTATGCCGGTACTTTATCGGAAATAAAATCTCAAGATACTAGTACAAAATGGGGCTTACGTATTTTGTCATTTATCTTAATGGTGGTTGGTATGTCGATGATCGTTAGTCCGTTAACGGCTTTAACCAATGTTTTCCGATTTATCCCATTCATTGGTGGACGTATTGATCGTGGTTTTGATGCGATAATCGGTTTTGTGGCAGGATTGTTCGGTGCTGTGATGTGGGTTGTGCTATGGGGGGTTGTTTTACTGATAAAAAACATTTGGATCGCCTTAATTGCCGTAGTTGTATTAGTTGTAGTTATTGTTTTAGTAGCCAGAATGTTTGGAAAGAAACGCGCTACAACATCGGGAGCAACCACAACGCCAACGGGATCGTCACAAGGCTAGTGAGTGTACTCAATACAATCGCATTAGAAATAGTCGATTTATCAATTGGATAGATTTCAGCAAACGCAAACGCGGTAACGGCTACTGGCATACACACTTGAATAAAGGTAGTGTTTAACCATTGGCTATTTGGTAGTAGCCAAATGATTATACCAACAACTAACGGTACAATAATCATTTTAGCAAAAGTTAAACGAGCCGCTATTTTTAAAGTTGATTTTTTTGGATGGTTATAAGCCATAAAAGCACCCAGGGCTAACATGGCAATTGGGGAGGCGGTGGCGGCAACCATGCCACTAAGTTTAATTATGGCGTCTGGTAATACAAACTGACAGGCACTCACCAGAAAACCGACAATCGTCAGCCATAATAATGGATTTGTGAGTAAGTGTTTTATTTTGACATGGCTCATTAAACCTAAACCCAAGGTTGAAGTCATAACAACCATAGCAGCCACAATCACCGTGCCTTCAGCCGCGGCCGAAGTGCCCAGCGCCATTTGCAGTATGGGTATACCAACATAGCCGGCATTGGAAAAGTAAATGCCAATACTATAAGTGTTGCGCTGTTTGCCTCCAATAAAATGTGCCAACAACATTAAGGCCGCCCCTAAAATAATTTGAATCAAAAAAATTAAGCTATATTGTTGCCATTGAATAGTGGCAAAGGCCAAACTATTAAATACTAAAGCTGGCAAACCAATGTAATAACCATAATTATTAAACACTCCAATCCACGTTGGTGAGATGAGTTTAAAACGACCTAAAATGTAGCCAAGTAAGATTAATCCGGCGATTGGTAGCATGATGGTTAACATGGTGAAAGTCTATCATATATGATACAGTATCGTCATTATGATTGCAGTTGTTACCGGTGCGGCCAAGGGAATTGGTCGAGCTATCGCTTTAGATCTCGCGGCGCAAGGGGCTACTGTTGTGGTGCATTATAGGCATAGTGCCGAAGCCGCCAAACAAGTGTTACATCAGGTTCAAATTCATGCTCCAGCCTCACGGATGATGCAAGCCGATTTGCGCCATAATGATGAAGTGACCAGATTATTTCAGGCGATTCACCACACCTATGGGCGTTTAGATGTTCTAATCAACACAATTGGTTCTTTTGGGGTATATCATCCCATTAGTCAGGTAACACTGGAAGAATTTGATGACGTTATTTCGAGTAATGTGCGCGCAACATTGGCGTGTATGCAAGCCGCCATACCATTATTGCGCACCAGTGGGGGAGGAAGGATTATTAATTTTGGTTGTGTCACCGCTGAACAAACCTTAGCGCGAAAATATACCGTGCCGTATTACATTGCCAAAGCCGGTGTGATTACTTTAACCAAATCATACGCGTCGTTATTAGCTCATGAAAATATTACAGTGAATTGTATGTCTCCGGGTATCGTGGAAAACAGTTTGGTAACGCAAGCCTTACCAATGCAACATCCAGCCAAGTTTGAGGACATTACAACTGCTGTGCGTTGGTTAATTTCACCTGAGGCAAAATATGTGTCCGGTGCTAATCTAGAAATAGCCGGTGGGTGGTCACCTAATTTATAATATGTATATTTTAGAATGTGATCCATCACAACTCAATCATGTTATCCTAACTTATCGTCAGGCTGATAAACTTATCCGACAAAAAGTTTTAGAACAATCCAAAGCCGATCATTTATTAGCTGAGATCAGTCAATTTCTCGGGGCAGACCCAATTGAGGCTTTAGTGCTAGTAAATCAGGCTCAATCTTTTACTTTAATTAGAGTATTAGCCACCATTTTCAATGCGTTAGCTTATAGTAAGAATTTGCAATTATTTGATGGCCAAACACCAGTCAAACAACTTCAACCAACTTACAGTCAACCCGCTTTATGAATAAAGAGCGACGCGTTAAATTGTTGCATTATATTATTGCCAGCCGGTGGGTACTGCACGCTTTGTTTGCCATTTTGGGCTTAATTCAGCAAATTGCCGGCGTGGTACATTTTAATCCAATCATATTTGTTCTGTTGCTTGTGAGTTATAGTTACAATGCGATTTTTTATTTCTATTTACGTCGACCCTTAAAGCAAATTACAAATCGTGGTTTACAGATTGTTTGTATTACGCAAATTATGCTCGATCAAATTCTCTATACGATTGTGCTGTACATGACAGGGGGTATAGAGAGTTACACCTTCTTGTTTTATTTTGTGACATTATTTATGGCCATAATATTATTTAATGAAATACAAATTATCGGCTTAATGTTGTTTACAGTGTTTCTCTATATCGGCCTGTTAATCTTGGAACATAGTACCGTTTTGCCACACCTGACACCGTATAATTATGATCCGGGTTTTTTTGGAAATATCACTGCGACGGTAAATAATGGTTCAACCGTGGTATTTACTTTAATTTGTATTTCATTTTTTTCAGCTTTTATTAACAATTTAATCAAACAACGTGAGGCGGCCATTGAATCAGAACGCGATAAAGTGGTGTCGATTGTCAACAATTTAGTTGATGGCGTAATTTTATTAGATTATCGTGGTCGCGTAGTGTTAATGAATCCATATGCGCAACGTTTGTTACATATCCACACCAATCAATACGTCAACAAAATATTTTTACCTAATCAATTTCCACCAGCGTTGCATGATTTAGTAAAATTTATTCGGGGTGCCACCAAAGGCTCGGTGTATGAAAGTACGGAGATGATTATTCAAGAAGGGGATGAACATGTCATTGTGCAAGCCACAGCTTTGCAAGTGTCAGATTCTGATGGGAGTAATATTGGCGCCTTGGTAATTTTGCGTAATATCACCAAGGAGAAAGATCTGGATCAAATGAAGTCAGATTTTATTTCAGTGGCGGCTCATCAGTTGCGCACGCCGTTATCAACTTTGAAATGGTTATTTAAACTATTATTAGATGGTGATGGCGGGCCCATGACCGATAAACAACAGGATCTAATTGCGAAAGGGTATCAACGTAATGAAGAGGTGATTGAGATAGTGAACAATTTATTAGATGTGTCCGAAATTGAAGGGGGGCGTTTACCGTTAACATTTGTGGATACTTCGTTGCTTGATGTGTTGCAGGAAATAGTGACAGCCACGCGGGTACACGCTGAGCGCTTACAGGTAATGATTGAGTTTACGCCGCCGTCATCTATTCCATTACTAAAACTCGATCGGCAAAAGATTAAAATGGCTTTTCAAAATTTATTAGATAACGCTGTAAAATATTCTTCCGCTACTCAGGTAGTAACGATCACCATGGAGTTACAACGTGAAGAAGTGGTGGTGCGCGTGATTGATCATGGCATTGGGATGTCCGAAATCACCCGGGATAAATTATATACCAAGTTTTTCCGCGGGCGTGAAGCGGTTATTAAAGATCCATCCGGTTCCGGGTTAGGCCTTTATATTGTTAAAAGTATTATTGAAAAACACGGCGGCACCATTGAGTTAATCTCAGCCATTGGCCGTGGTTCGACATTTACGGTGAAACTGCCAATTACGTAAACCGAACCAACACCCCACAAAACACGAAACAACGCAGCGGACGAATAATATTCGTCCGCTGCGTTGTTTCGTGTCACCCGCGGTGTTTTGGGTATAAAAGGGTTTACATTGGAAACGTAGTGGTATATAATGGTAAAAAGTTAAACAAAGTGGTAGAAAGTGGGGATAACTTTGGGGATAACTAAGCCATTAAGTGTATAAGTCAAAGTGTAAGCTATGTTTATCGGTGAATACCAACACAATATTGATGATAAAGCCCGCTTGGCTCTCCCGGTTAAGTTTCGGGAAGATTTTGCACATGGAGCTGTCATCACTCGCGGCATTGACCGCTGTTTGTTCGTTTATTCAGCTGATGAATGGAAGAAACTCGCCGATAAGTTAGCGACTTTGCCACTAGCCCAAGCTAATAATCGTGCCTTTGCTCGTTTAATGTTAGCCGGAGCGATGGATTGTTCTTTAGATAAGCAGGGGAGAGTGGTTGTTCCGGAATATCTCCGACAATATGCCGGTATCAATAAAGCTGTAGTGGTGGCTGGTTTGTATAACCGTTTAGAAGTGTGGGATGAAGCCACTTGGAAGACTTATAAAGCCGCAACTGAAAAGGAAAGTACCAGTATTGCGGAGGCCCTTTCACAATTAGGTGTTTGAGGATCGACACTGCCGAGTGGAAATTGGCTCGGCGCTGTGGAACCTTAAAAATTGTTATGCCTACCGCACATATACCAGTCCTAGCTGAGGAGGTAATCAGGCTCCTGAACCCACAGGTGTGTGACATCATGATTGATGGCACACTCGGTGGGGGAGGTCACGCGGCTGCACTGCTGGAACGAATTCAACCCAGTGGTCAGTTGTATGGCTTCGATCAGGATCCAGCAGCTATTACCCTGGTGCAGGAGCGGTTTAGAAAACAATTTGGTTCTAGTCAGTTCATTCCAATTACGGCCAATGCCAAAACCATCGCCACAGCCTGTGCTACTTGGAGTATTACGGGTCAGGTAAACGGTGTGTTATTTGATCTTGGTTATTCATCCGATCAGTTCCAACGCGGACGAGGTTTTTCCTTCCGGGCGCTGTCTGATCCATTCGATTTACGGATGGATCCCACCTTGCCTACCACCGCGGCGGATCTGCTCAATACTGATACGTCTGCGATGCTCGTCCAGATGTTTCGGCGCTATGGTGAGTTATCAAACCCACACCGGCTGGTTCGGACGATTATTTCCAGGCGTCTGGATCGCCCGATCATTACCGTCGCTGACGTGTTGGCATGTGTGCAGCAGGCTTTTCATAGCCAGTCGAGTGATCTCCTGGCAAAAATATGGCAAGCCTGTCGCATTGCCGTGAATGATGAGTTAGAGACATTGCAAAGTATGTTAACTGCCGCGTTTACTGTCTTGTCTCCTGGTGGAAGGATGGCCGTCATAACCTTCCATTCACTAGAAGACAGGATAGTAAAACAGCAATTTATTAATTGGAGTAGTACCAAATGTGTGTGTCCACCCGAGCTCCCAGTATGCACCTGTCACCCACAGCCGGTAGCTACGCTCTTAACCAAACATCCACTGGTGCCCAGTGATACAGAAATTAGAACCAATCCACGTTCCCGTAGCGCTAAATTACGGGTTATCCAAAAAATATAAAATGCTATGACAAAAATAACTCGCCTCACTAACAGTAAATTGAGCCAACAAAAACAGGTGGTGGCTTTACCGTTGTGGCAAAACACAATTGTCATTAATCTTATTATGATTGGTTTACTCTTAATTGGTGGAGCGGCTTATTTAGTGATTGTTAATTCTACGGCGGCTGAATCTTTTACTGTGTCCGCGTTGAATCATGATATTAATCAAACCAAAGCCAATAATCAAAAGATGGAATTAGAAATTTCTGAAGTGTTAGCTTTGCCTCATGTGAGCGATATGAGTGAACGGTACCATCTAGTGGCAGCTGGTTCAGTGCATTATTTGGATGATACGTCAGCGGTCGCCTTCTCACAATAAACATCCGCGCGGCAGTCGGTATGACCGGCTCGATTATCTGCGCTTGGTTTTTGTTATGTTAGGTGGCGTGATTGCTTTACGGTTATTTATCGTGCAAGTAGTGCAACATGGTTACTATGAAGCCTTAGCGGTGGATAATCATGAGTTATTTGAAGAACTATTTCCCGAACGAGGCAGTATTTTAGTGCATGATCGCTATAGTCAAACTGGCAACGTCCCAATTGCCACCAATAAAGTATTATATGAAGTACATGCCGAACCAATTCACGTCACAGATGCTGCAGTCACGGCCGCTGACTTATCGCCATTGTTATCAATTGATAAAGCCGACATCGAAGCCAAATTAACCAAACCGAATGATCCTGATGAAATCTTAAAACGACGCGTCCCTGAAGAAGTGATGACCGCCATTAAAGAAAAAAATTTACCGGGTATTACTTTTCGGGAAGAGCAGTGGCGCTATTATTCAGAAGGTCCAGCGCTGGCGCATGTCACTGGTTACTTTGGTTATTCCGATGTTGATCGGGTTGGTCAATATGGCTTAGAGGGTTACTTTAATAAAGAATTGGCTGGTCAGGCCGGTTATGTGTCTGGCGAAAAAGATGCTTTGGGTAGATTTTTAACGATTGGTAATAATTTAATTCAGCGGGCAGTTGATGGTGATGATATTGTTTTAACGATTGATAAAAACATTCAATATAGTGCCTGTGATAAATTAGGCAAAGCCGTTGAACGTTTAGAGGCAAAAAAGGGAACATTGATTATTATGCAGCCCAGTACTGGAGCAATTATTGCTATGTGTAATTACCCAACGTATGATCCAAATAATTATAATGAAGTTGAATCGGTTGATGTATTTTCTAATGCCGCTATCAGCGATGAATATGAACCGGGTTCAGCCTTTAAAACCTTCACCATGGCGGCGGGGTTAGATACCGGTAAGGTGACACCGACTACCACCTATAATGATACCAGCGAAGTAAAAGTGGCCGGGATGCCCATTAAAAATTCAGATGGTGCCGCCCATGGCGTGCAAACCATGACGGCCGTGTTAGAAAAATCATATAATCTTGGAACGATTTTTGTGACTCAACAAATTGGCAATGCGGCTTTAAATGATTATGTTAAAGCCTTTGGGTTTGGGGATAAAACTGGTATTACTTTAGCGAATGAACGGAGTGGAGATATTTCGTCTCTAGAAACCTTGAAAGATGTCTACGCTTATACCGGTTCGTTTGGCCATGGTATTATGGTGACGCCATTGCAGTTAGTAGCTGGCTACGGTGCGGTCGCTAATCATGGTATGTTGATGAAACCATATATCGTGGAGAATCGGATTCTAGCTAGTGGAGCGGAAATACCAACTACTCCAACTGAAGTAAGACAAGTTATCAGTGCTGATGCGGCCAGAACTTTAACCGCCATGTTGGTTAGTGTAATTGATAGTGGCACAGCTAAGCCAGCCGCTGTGCCAGGCTATTATTTAGCAGGCAAAACCGGTACGGCCTTAATCGTCAGCAACGGTGTTTATAGTACATATAAGCACAACGATACTATGATCGGATTTGGACCAATGTCTGATCCACAATTTGTGATGTTGATAGAAATGAATGAACCAAAGAGCCAATATGCCGAAGGGTCAGTTGTACCGGTGTGGGGAGAAATTGCCAAAGATGTGTTAAATTATATGCAAATACCACCTGATCGAAATTAATATGCACCCAATATTATTTTCACTCCTTAAGCACTTAGCCAAGCTGATTTTATGGAAACAACACCCCATAATTATAGCCGTGACTGGAAGTGTGGGAAAAACTTCTACCAAAGAAGCCATTTTGGCTGTTTTGAAGAAAAAATATTCAGTTCGTGCCACAGTGGAAAATTACAACAATGAGATTGGTGTGCCTTTAACTATTATTGGTGCCACTAGTGGTGGACGAAATCCATTACGCTGGCTTTGGGTGTGTATTAAAGCCATTGGTTATGGGTTGTTGCCGTTACCATATCCGCGCGTACTAATAATAGAAATGGGTGCTGATAAACCGGGTGATATTAAATATCTGACACAAATCGCACCAGCGCAGATTGGTATTGTTACGGCGATCAGTGATACTCCGGCTCATCTGCAAGCTTTCTCTGATGTTAAGGCGTTAGCCGCTGAGAAACTAGTGATGTTGAGGCATTTAACCAAGTCAGATATTGCTATTGTGAATTTGGATGATGAGTTCATTAGTGCAGCGCAAGCCTCATTGTCAGCTAAAACTATAACGATTTCAGCTACTCAACCGGCTGATGTTGCAGCTGTTGAAATAGATTACAGTAAAGATCCAATGAAGTTAGCTTATGATCCAAAGGTAGCCGGAACTAGATTCAAAGTAAAATATATAGGTAGTACTGTACCGGTTTTTATTCCCGGAGCGGTTGGTAAACCAACGGTGTATAGTGCCTTATTTGCCATTGCCTGTGGATTGCAATTAGGAATTAATTTGGTTGATATAGTATCAGCTTTGCAACATTATCATGGCCCGAATGGACGCTTAAGATTATTACCCGGTAAGCAACACAGTGTTATTTTAGATGATACTTATAATTCTTCACCGGCGGCGGCGCGAGAAGCACTACGCATTTTACATGAGTTAAAAACACCGGGGCGCAGAATTGCTGTTTTAGGAGTGATGGCTGAATTAGGTAATAGTGCCAAACGATCTCATGCGGCCATCGGAAAATATTTAGCCGGTTTAGAAATAGATTTACTGGTGACAATTGGCAATGAAGGCGATTGGATAGCGGAAGCCGCGACTGACAATGGGTTTAATCCGGACATGATTCACCATTATGCTAGTGCGCAAGCCGCGGCAGGTAATGTAGCGGCCTTATTACAACCAGATGATATTATTTTAGTCAAAGGTTCACAGGTGGCGCGGTTAGAAAAAGTTGTACGAGCCTGTTTGGAAGATGAGAGCATCGCCAGTGATGTATTAGTGCGGCAGTATGGGAAGTGGGCCAAGCTATAATCTACCGGCCTGCCGGAAAGTAGCACGGATAACTTATCGGGCGTTTCGATTTTTACCACGTTATATTGTAATAGGGATAACTGAAAAACAATTAGCCTGGCGCATGGGCCGATTATTAACCGAAGCTTACTCAGAGCAACGCGCTTTTCCGGTGATTGCGGCCTTTGGGTCTTCAGCGGCTGAGCCGCATCATAAACCAACCAGTCGTCGATTACAGTTGGGCGATATGGTTAAGGTTGATGCTGGTGGAGTATACCAACATATGCGGGGTGATGTGACGCGAACTTATTTTATGGGTGCACCCACCAGTTTATTTCGCACGCGTTTTTATGCAGTGCTACAAGCCCAACGGTTAGCTTTCAAAAAAATCAAACCGGGTGTGACTGGAAATGTAGTAGATCAGGTTGCGCGCCAATATTTACAAAGCCAGCACTTAGATAAATTATTCATTCATGGTTTGGGGCACGGTGTGGGTCGAGCCATACATCAACCGCCGTTTTTATCACCGAGTCGGCGGGGGAGAAGACTCTTACAAATAGGTGACGTAATCACTGATGAACCTGGCGTGTATGAACCTGGTTGGGGTGGGATCCGGTTGGAAGATATGGTGGAAGTAACCAAAGCCGGAGGTAAATGGTTAGGCGAACCGGTACGGGGGATTGATGAAATCATTATTTGATAATTAATTTGTATGACAATCACCCAATGTAGGGACATGCCATGGCATGTCCCTACATTGGGTGATATTAAAACGGTTCCGTCACCGGTTCGGTCACAATTGGTTCATCGGTGGTGGTGACTTCACGTTTACCTTTGCCTAACATAATTAACTGTTCGGCAATAATGTTGGTAAAATATTTCGTGATGCCATCCTTTCCTTCGTAAGAATGATGATCCAATCGGCCTTCCACGTAAATGCGGTCGCCTTTTTTTAGATACTGGTGAATTCGTTCACCTAGTTTATTCCAACCAATGATGGTGTGGAAATCGGTTTTTTCTTTTAACTCTTTAGTTTTACTATCTTTCCAGGCAAAACTAGTAGCCAGACTAGTGCGAGTAATACTGGCACCAGATGGTAAAGTTTTGTGTTCTGGTTCCATAGCTAAATTACCAATTAATGATACGCGATTCAAATCCATAAGACTAATGTTAGTTTAAGACAATATTAAGATAAGCTACTGTAGATGATGAAACGCGTTTGTACATCTGGCACATCTATTATCTCTATGGTAAATGAGTGTATGACATCTACCATAGAGATAGCAGACTGGTGTTATCCGAATTGGGGTAAAAAGTTTACCTTAGTCACTTAGAAAAAAGCGCCGCCTAAGTGTTCGGTTTCACCATAAATTGTATTACTACCACACAAGGGGATAATCGGAGTGGTAGCTAGAGGCGTGTTTTCCAGCACAACTTCAATAAATTGAGGCTGTGCCAGAAAAACGTCCCTATAAGAAAACTGAGGTGTCCAGAGATAAGCACAAGAGAAATTAATTCCTTATTTGTGTTATCTAGATTTTGGACGCCTCAGTTTTCCTACGGGCATATTAGCACACTGACAGATGGTGTCAATGGTGGATAAGTCTAGACATTAATTAAATTTCTACATTAATTTCTGATAATCATTATCCTTCTCGGCCGTATCTTTTAATAATTGTCTTAAATAGTCAGCTTTGTTCACATTTTTAAATTCAGTTAGCCAAGTTAGATAATGTGAAATGGCCGGAGTTAAGCGTAAAGTAAATTTTATATTGGGGGTTTGATCCAGTTGTACAGTATGATCGATACTATGTAGGAATTTACCGATCACTTCACTGATGGTAGTGGTAGTGTAACTACGTGCGACAACTGATTTCGGTACACTAGGTTTTTGTAAGTGTAGTAACATTTCACGGGGCTCGCGATTTTTTGGATATAAACATAACGTGGGACGTTGTAAAACAATCGCTTGAGCCAGAATATAATGCAATTCATCTGATGGGTAAGAAATTTCTAAAATAATCGCATCAACTCGTTCTAGAGCGTTCCAGGAGAAGCCAGTAATCACACTGGGTAAACCCGTTGTCCGTGACCAAATATTGACATTTTTGTGTTGCAACAAACTGACAATATTGGTGGGGGCGTTGTTTACCAGGTAAATGTTCATACAATACCACCTTCGCCGTTAATATTATGCTGCATATAATCCACTAGTTCTGGTGTGGTCGGAAAATGTTTGCAGCCCACCATCAGTTTACTCAGGGCAGTAACCGGAGTGACCGGCGGTAAGGCAAACACATTGTTTGGTAACTTCTGATGTCCTAAGCCGCCTAACAAGAAAACTGGAGTATCAGTTGGCATATTAAATTGGCTGGGTAGCGCCCGATCTTGATGGGCATACATCAAAATAGCACGATAGGTATTGGGTGTTGGGATGATAACCTCAGGTTGGCGTGGCACCATGTAAACATTAGTGTCAAACCCTAAGCGTAAAATGGGTGGTTGATCATTGCGTGGTCTAGCAGCCGTTGTTACTTCGATACCAAACCGGATCGAAGCTAAATCCAATTCATTGTAAGTGGTGAAATTTTCCCAAGCCCGCACTGCCTTCACAATGCGTGAACCATAGGTAATAGAAACATCGGAGGTGTTTTGCGTGGCTAACTGGACGGCGGTAACTAAACTAGTGCGCAAACTCATTTCGCGATACATCGATTGCTCAGTATTGGAGAAATGACCCGGAAAAGAGAAAAAGTCTTCTGATAAAGTGGCACCGGTAAAAACAATCGGTTTACCTAAATTACTAAATTGGAAGGCGGTTAAATTAGCGCTGTAGATAACATTATCAATACTATGAATAACCACAAAGCCATCGTAGTCATTATAATGATCGTAAATATATTGGGTAAGATCACTACTTAATGAATAGGGAACATCACCGCCGGTAATACTGGAAAACAGATGAATATCCACCGTGGCCACTAATTGTAATTCAAAATAATGTTGTAATTGTTCAACTATATTTTTGCCGGGTAGACCACCTGTGTAGATAGCTAAAACACGCATGTCATGTATCCTTAACTATTTTCAAAAATAATGCAAGTGTAGCGCCGTCGCTAAAAAAAGTTATACACAAGGTATTTTTTTATATAATTAACAATTAATTTGGATAATTTTGTGATTTTACTGATTTTTTGTATTTGCGCCGTCGCGGAAAAGCCCTTGTGTATAAAGTTTATTTCTCTAAAATGATCTCAGTCTTTCGCTGTGTGCATTGGTTGACCAAGACGCCCAAGCAATGCCCCATCGTGCTGCAAATATAACTCATGCCTCAAGCTATATTTGATCACGATGGGCAGCGAAAGCGCTAAATTGAAAATATTTATTAATAATGCTAGTATCACATGCACAATTCTATGACAAAAACACCCCATACAAATAAAGTAACTCTTGAGGGAGTTAAAACCAGCGTGGATAATATTCAAACCAGCGTGGATAATATTCAAACAACCCTCCAGGAGTTCATGACAGCAGTAACCAATATGTCCATTCAAAATGAACAAAGATTTATTGGTATTGATGATCATTTTGTAAATATTGATAAACATTTTGTTGATATCAATAAACGATTCATGGATATAGATAAGCGTTTTGCTGACATCGATAAACGTTTTGATACTATTGAGTCCAGCATGGCCACAAAAATTGATTTAGCTGAGTTTAAAACCCAGATGGTTACTAAGTCTTATTTGGATATTAGACTTAGTACCATGGAAGGTAATATCATCAACATTTTACGGAAGGAAGATAAGAAAACAGTGGCGGTGGTAAATTTACTCAAAGATAAAAAAGTGTTTTCACCCCAGGAAGCAAAAAATATTTTGAGTTTAGAACCATTCGCTGGGTAGCAATTTAGTTACAAAAATGATATACTAATATTTATGGAAGCAATATTTCTAGCTTTAATTCAACAGTTAAATAGTGCCGTATTCGTGCTTGTTCTTATTTTAATACTAACTTTTTGGCTAGCTTATAAAAGTGGTGGTTGGGTGAAGGCATATAAAGATTTTGAGGGAAAGAGTGACAAATTTGATGTAAAAATTGATGCAATAAATTCAAATATAGCAAAAATTCAGGCTACTTCAGATCTACTTTATCAAGCACACTTAAGTACCATTAAATCCCATAGCCCAATTAGTTTAACCACCAAAGGAGCAGAAATTGCTCAAGCCATATCGGCTGAAGTAAAAGTAAACAATCATTGGACGGATATTAAACAAGCAGTCGAAAGTAAGGCTCCCACGAATCCTTACGACATTCAAACAGTAGCACTAGATGTAGCTGGAAATAATTTTGATAAAATATTCACGCTTGACGAACAAAATGAGATAAAAACTCACGCTTTTTCTATTGGTATGAACATGCTTGAGATTTATCCAATTTTAGGTCTCATCATTAGAGATAGAATTTTTCAGGAACGAGGTATAGCCTTACATGAAGTAGACGACCACACCACAAAAAAATAACCCCTGCCTATCGGCAGGCGGGCATACGTTAAAACGTGGGGGGTAATGATAGACAATTGAGCCGTCGCCGGATACTTATTGCGCTAACTAACATTCTATGACCATATATACAAGTATATAGACTATTATTAACTCTAAATTTATGACTAGATCTAAACACATAACTATCTCTACTATAGTTGTTAGTTTATTAGTACTTACGTTGGTACTACCGTCTTTAACAAACGCTATGACCGTGGTGAATCTTACCCCTAATATTATTGGTGTTAGTGAATCTGTTTATAAAGAATTATTGAATAGTCATTGTTACACTGCAAACGAAAATGTACCCAGTGATGCTGTCACAACTCCGCTAGGTAGACTTTGTGATCCCATACTTAATATCTTAGAAGGAAAAGTTATTTTACGCGCACAACACTCTGGTAAAATGTATTGGATAAATACTGCCAACGGTTTACCGATAATCAATAGATATTTACCAGATGGGTTTTATAAAGTAAAAAACAGGTATTACTGGATAGCAGACGGTTTTAAACAAAAGTTGAGTTCAAAAAACATATATTCTGCTTTTTTGGAAGCAGCAGCTGTTGGTGATTTTCGTGTTACACCGGCATCTAATTTAGATATTCAGGCTTTAGCATGCCTAGATTTTGGAGAAGGGCCTACCTGTAGTAGTATTATTAGTGGTCATGAGGAGCTATATGAGGATTTACAACAACGATTAATAGGACGGGTTATTATGGCCGTCGAAAGCGATGGTGAGTTATATTTCATTCCAGATATTAATGAGATTGACGAGTTAACGTATATGTCTAATGATCAATTACTTGTTTATATTCAAAATCATTCCATTGCTGTTAATAGAAAAATCATACGTGGAATTCCTAAACCATTATAAATAATATTAGACAGAATAATAAATCAATAACTAATTAAATCATATAATCATTAAAACAAAATTGTGTGTCTAATAGGTTTTACTTCTTGATTTAGCACATACTCCTTCATACAATTTATAATGAATATGAAGGAGTACAGCTAGCTCAGGAATCTTCTTGACTAGAGTCGTTCCTTCACAATCCAGGAGTCTTCCAATGGAACGGTACATCCGCCTCCTCATGATCAGCCTCTTTGAGCCGTCGCTGAAAAATGTTATCCACACACATTTGTATTTTATTTTACCTAATGTTAGGCTAAAATTGAGCTTTTTAGTGTTAGCGCCGTCGTTAGTTACTTATTGCACTAACTAACATTCTATGACCATAGTACAGGTATATAGACTATATTTATTTAATTCTAAATTTATGATTCAAACTAAACTAGCTTTACTAATCACCTTCGCTGCCAGCACACTACTTTTAGTCGGTTCTAGTTGTACAACTACTCAAAAAACAAATACAAATACTATTAACGATAACGTGAATACTGAAGCTGTAACTAACACCAATGATAATGTTAGTAATGACAATACTAATGTAGAGCAGGTTAGTGGTATTGATACTAGTGATTGGCAAACTTATACCAATGATGAATATGGGTTTAGTTTTAAGTATCCAAAAGAGTGGGGCAGCGTGCAAGTTTCGATAGGTGATACTGTGCCATTTCTTTTGACAATTAATTTTAGAGATGAAAATAATTTTAAGCAAGACATAATTGGCAACCCTCGTTTGGTGATATCAAGTAATAGCTTAGAAACTATAAATGCGTCTGATGCAAACAGTTGGTTCGATTACACAAAAGTTGATTTTACAAAAACAAATGATCAGTTGGCGCAAGATCTACATAGAAATCTAACTAATACAATGACGGTCGAGAAAATAACTATCGGAACCAAACCTGCTCTTAAGGTTACTGAGGATATATCAGATTTTGATGGCAGTAAAATTAATACACTACATATATTGATACCAAATTATAATGATAAACAAAATAATTTAACAATCAGTGGAGATGTTTCTATAAGTGATGACCTCTTACAAGTAGCAGATTCATTAACATTTTAAACGACCTTATGACTTATAAATCACAGAAATTTACTAGAACAATGAAATTTTACTTCTTGATTTAGCACATACTCCTTCATACAATTTCTAACGAATATGAAGGAGTACAGCTAGCTCAGGAATATTCTTGACTAGAGTCGTTCCTTCACAATCCAGGAGTCTCTCAATGGAACGGTACATCCGTCTCCTCATGATTAGTATCTTAGAGCCGTCGCTAAAAAATGTTATCCACATGCGCCTGTTATTTATTTTATCTAATGTTAGGCTCAAATTGAGTTTTTTATAGTTAACGCCGTCGCTGAATACTCATTGCACTAAATAACATTCTATGACCATAGTACAAGTATATAGACTATTATTAACTCTAAATTTATGTTTAAAACTAAACTATCTTTACTAACCACTTTAGTTGCCTGCACACTACTTTTAGCTGGCTCTAGTTGTACAACTACTCAAAAAACAAATATAAATACCAATGCAGTTACGGTAAACACAAATACAACAAACGATAATACTAACGTAGTTGTTACGGACTCAAATGACAATATCAATGGTGTAGTAACCAATGAGAATACTAATACAGAACAGGTGAGTGAAGTGGATACAAGTGATTGGTTAACATACACGAATGATGAATATGGGTTTAGTTTTAAATATCCAGTGGGCATTAATGTAACTGTTCAAGAAACTGATCTGGTGTCAAAGATTTTACCAGGAAAAAAAGTATCTGTTGTTCAGGTAGCAAAGGAAGGGGAAATACTGCTTACAATTTTTCCCGAAAGAAACATTGACCATGGCGTTCCGGGGTTAGAACAAAAAATGGTCATAATAGGAGGAAAATCTGGAACTGAACTCTTTTCTGATATTAGTAGTGAGTATTGGGTTAATAATTATCCTTTAGTAGATGCACACTTTACAATATTATCAAATAACACTAAACAAGAAGATAAAAAACAAGTTGAATTGATTATATCTACTATTACATTTAATTTCTGATTTAACACCGGTCCATCTATTTCAACTAGATGGGCTCTGCTAGCTCAGGAATCTTCTTGACTAGAGTCGTTCCTTCACAATCCAGGAGTCTTCCAATGGAACGGTACATCCGCCTCCTCATGATCAGCCTCTTCGTGATGTTCGGGTTCGCCGATCTGGTCGCCTGCAGCTTCGGCGATTGTGATCCATCACTGCCGGGTGCTGAATGTGGTGACAATGTCAGTGCATCTGGTCGATCGGGTATTTCTCTCAAGGCCACTGGCTATACGGGTCCCGAGCTCAAGATGCCGATGCAGCCTGGCGATCTCATTCGGTGCAACGTGGAAGCTGGTGGTGTGGTTGCCGAGATTCTACATGGTGGCATCGATTCATGGCATACTGATGCCAACAATGGCTACTATGCCATCGACTTCTAAGATCGCTACAGTGGTGATCCTGCTGTGGCAGTCGCCGCTGGCACGATCATTGACATGGTAACGACTGGCTGCACTCAGGGCAAGGCGAGCGAAGGTCATTTTGCTTGCTACGTCAAGCTCGACCACAGTGACGGATATACCACTCTCTACTACCACCTCGCTGCGGATTCAATTCCGTCTTCGCTCTACATCGGCAAGACCGTGGCACAGGGCGAAATTCTCGGTGCGATTGGCACGACGGGAGATTCAACTGGTACCCATCTGCACTTCTCCATCAAGTACAACGGCAGCGGCTACAGCTACACCAGTGAGCTTGATGGAGTTGAAATGGAAGGTATCCAGTTTGTGGATTACGTTGCAGGCAACTACTACGAATCTACAAACGACGGATCTTCCTCAGCCACTACCTCCACTACTACCACCACTCACCTCATGACTGTCGAACCTAACAGCAGTGGCAAGTTCGACATCTACGGTTACGAGGTGACGGGTTCGGGTGAGGATACTGCACTGTCCGGTAACTACTTCTCCTACACCAACACTGGCTCTACTGCCACCATTCTGTCCTGGCTCTCCGGAGACATGAATAGCGATGGCTGGGATGACTTGGTGCAAGTGCGGATCAAGCCTGGTTACACCTACACCAATGTCTACCTGTCCAATGGGGAAGGAGAGCTCAACACTCAGACCCGCTGGAAGAAGACGTCCGGTGAAGCGGTCAAAGCGTTCTTGGATGATGTGGACGGAGATGGGCGCGCGGATCTGATTCTGGTCTTCGCCAACACCGACGGCACTCTGACTTGGAAGTACTTTCTCAACGACAGCGATAACGGTCGGTTCGGTGACGCGGTCACCTGGAGCACCAGCTTCGGAACCACCAGTAGTGTCGTCTTAGTTGGCGACTTCAACGGCAACGGTGAGGCGGAAGCCTTCGCTGGTTCGGGGAGCACTCTGACCTGGCAACGTCTGAGCAGTTCTGGCAGCGTGACCAACATCAGCACTGGTTGGGCATTGCCCACGGATGAGTTCGTTGTCGCCGACACTAATGGTGACGGTAGCGATGAGATCATTCGCATCGACGAACGTGACTCCAGTGTGGAAATTGAAGCTGGTCACTATAACAACAGCACGAGTACCTTCACCATCGCAGTGATGGGTACCGATGTCGGTGGTACGGATGGTGACTATACCATCTATCCTCTGGACTACCTCGACGCCTACGCCGATCTGATTCGTTCCAACGGTACAACTCTGTATCTGGCACGGAGCAATGCCGGCAACAGCTTCGAAGAGCAGGTGGATCAGTCTCAATTGATCACTGGTTTGAGTTCAACCTACGGCCGGCCTCATATTCTGTTCGGAAACTTCGGTGTTCGGACGAGTACAGAGGTTCGATCACTCAACGGCATGGCGATCGATCCAATGGATGAGGACGATACGACTAGTACGAGTGACACCACCGACGAGAGCGATACCTCCTGCGACATCGACGGTGACGGCCAGACGGCCACGGGCTGTGGTGGAAATGACTGCAACGACAGCAACACAGCCATCTACTATGGAGCACCAGAGATCTGTGGCAACGGAACGGATGATGACTGCGTTGGGGGCGATGTGCCCTGCGCCGAACTCTACTGTTCCGATGGCATGGACAATGATCTGGATGGGCTAGTGGACTGTGGAGACTCCGACTGTGCGTCGAGCAGCTCTTGCAGTACGCCCACTGCCAGCGACTACGACGGCGACGGTTACGATGATACTGTCGATTGTGGTTGGTGGAGTGCGTCCATCTATCCCGGTGCGCCTGAATTGGCCGACTGGGTCGACAACGATTGTGATGGAAGCACGGACGAGAGCTGTGACTACGGTTGCGGTGGCGCCTACTGGGATGGCTGCACCGACGACTACGAAAGTTACTACTCGACCGGTTCGCTAACCTATGTCTGCGGCTCCAGCGCGGCAGATTCGGACGGCGACGGCTACGATGACTCCTTCGACTGTGCCTGGTGGGATGCAACTACCTACTCGGGCGCACCAGAACGGGGTGACTGGAACGACAACAACTGTGACGGCACGGTGGACGAAGGTTGTGATGGCAGCTGCTCTGGCTACTACGCCGGCGGTTGTCACGACGACTACGAGTGGTGGTATCTCGGTACCGCTACCTCAGCACCGCCCTGCTAGTCAGATACATTCAGTACCAGACCAGATCGGTTGTTGAACAGCAATGTTCGCCAGCTGTCGTCTGTGTACTGCCGAAGCTCAACGTTGACGCGACTACACATCGTGTTAACTAAGAGCTTCTTTCGTTTTTGTATATTTGAAAAAGTGGCGTAGTAGAGTTTACTCATCCGAAGTTCCTTCTTAGGAACGCAGGTGAGCTGTCGCTGAAAAATGTTATCCGGCATTGTATTTTTTTGAGAAGCATCAAAGAAAATTCCAAAATGGTCTTGATAAGTAGCTGTGGACTATGGACAAAATGTATGCATCGTATTAGTATGTATATACCTTATTAAACGATGTATAAAAGTAATAACATTATGCCTTCATTAATCAGCTATCTATTCATAATCTTAGCCACGGTATCAAACTTTTTTGGAGGACTTACTCAACCAAACTACAATGCCACTTTGTCTGCCATCCAATGGAATGATGGTGTGCCGCTAATTATGATTCATAGTAATGACAAGTTGGATATATTTTCAGGAGATGGAAAGATGCACACTACCTACAAATCTGACTCCAGTACAGAATTTTTGTCACCGCAAAAATTATTAGTAGGTGACACTGGTCTTTATTACATAACTCCAGAAGGTAGCCAGTTAATTGAGCAGTCAGCTGATAGAACGTACCAGTACTTATCACTTTCACCGCAGCAAGATTTTTTAGAATACAATCCAGTCGATTCTTCAATTCACTGTATCAGCACATTTGATTTCCAAACTTTAGGACCGTGTGTTGACGTGACGGCTCTCCTGTCGCAAAAATTTGATTGGAACACAGAAGCCTACATTGATACATTTTGGGATAGTAATTGGGATAAAACACACGACCAATACATCATTCGCGTTCGTAGTAAGTTACTATATGATCTGTTACCCAGTGGATCTGAAAATATGCCACCAGTGCAAGTACAACGTGAACTTGCTAGGTTCAGCTACGATCCAAACACCCAAACTGTCCAAACGTTATCATTAGATCAACCTATTATGCTTAAAACTCCCGATATCTTTATCACAGCTTCAGACCAACCACTCCTAGAGTATTTTCAGCCAGGTGCTGACATTACCATTACCAGTAATCCATTCAATCAATCAGTCGGTATTGCACAACGTTCAACGAATACTCGTGCGAAGCTAACTGATGTTTCTTTCTTTGATGATATGCCTGGGTTTAGTGTGGTTACTTACAAACAATAATACTAGACCATCTTGTTAACTAACTGGCTTTAGAGCCTGCTCCTACGAAGCTCTGTCCTACGAGCGTAGTAGAGTTTACTCATCCGAAGTTCCTTCTTAGGAACGTAGGTGAGCCGTCGCTAAAAATTGTTATCCACAAGCAAGTCGTTGCACTCAGTCATAATAAAGTGTGGTTTTTTGCCGTTGCGCCGTCGCGAAAAAGGTCTTGTAAAAACGAAATATTATACTTAGTATTTTATAAATGGAAATAACTGATGAAAAATTAGCATCAACTAAAACAGATGCAGAATCTTTTTATAAAACTATTAGACAAATAGATTGTCCTTACTTTCATACGCCGGTATCTTTCAATGCCAAGGGGATTGAACATCTCAAATTTAAGAAAAAAGGTAAGGCTAGATTAAAACTAGATCAATACATTCGTTTTCGGTTGTTAAAATTGGCTCCTGTGATTATACAAAAATCACATACCTTGCAAGAATTTTTTGAAACGAATCATCTGGAGCAAATGAATACAAATTCTCAATGGCAATATCGTATGGTCAATGTAAAATATTAAAAATACATCAAACAAAAAAATACTCCACATTGGAGATTTAGAAGGGGATTGATTGTATTATAACTTGTTTTGTTATTTACTGAGACTTGTTTACGGTTTTATGTATTCAACCGTGAGAGGGCCTAAACCCTAACAAGCTCAGTAAAAAAAGTATATCATAAAACTTTTTTGTTTGTCAACAGCTGTAATAATGCTGCAAAAAATGGATCGCTGAAAAGATGAATACAAATGAAAGCCCTGAAAAAAGATAGTGGACAGAAGAACCAACTCAAACTAACCCACACGTTAAAACGTGGGGTTAGTGACCAACATTAGAGTTTACTCACCCGAAGTTCCTTCTTAGGAACGTAGGTGAGCCGTCGCTGAAAAATGTTATCCACAAGCAGGTCGTTGCACTCTGTCGTAATAAACTGCAGTTTTTTGCCGTTGCGCCGTCGCGAAAAAGGCCTTCACAAAATCTGGCACTACTTTACACTTTAAATAATCAAATATGTATAACCTGAACAATTATAAATCAATTTTGCTGATTGTGGTGATAGTCCTCATTACCTCTTTCATTGGGGTTAATTTGTTCTCTGATAAAAATAGAACCAGTCAAAATGACGATCTTTTGTCTACCGTATTGGACAAAGGAGAAATTCGCGCTGGCTATGTAGTAGATCCACCGGCCATGATCAAAGATCCAAATACTGGTGAGCTGTCTGGTATTTTTCACGATGCACTTGAGGTGGCTGGTGAAAATTTGGATCTCAAAATTAATTGGGTTGAAGAGGCTGGTTGGGGAACAATGATAGAGGGATTAGACGCTGGTCGTTACGATGTGATCGTGACAGACTTATGGCCTAATGCCGCCAGAGCAAAGAATATAGATTTTACAATCCCGCTTTATTACAGCGCGGTTGGTGTGTATACACGCCCAGATGAAAATCGTTTTGCTGATCTAGTCGATATCAATAACCCAGATATTACGGTTGCGACGATAGATGGTGAAATGTCGGCTTTTATCACTCAATCAAATTTTCCTGACGCAACTGTTATTTCGTTGCCGCAAGATACTCCTGTCTCACAATTACTTCTTAATGTCATAACGCATAAAGCGGATGTGACTTTTGTTCAGCCGGCTATTGCTGAAGAATTTTTGGCGAATAATCCGGGTTCGGTAAAAAATATAACTAAAGATGATCCGATTCGATCTTTTGGTAATACAATGGGAATACCAAAAAATCAAGCTGGATTTGAGTCAATGATGAATACGGCGCTCGAAGAACTATTGAATAACGGGAAAATAAATGAATTAATACATCAGTACGAAAAGTATCCAGGATCCTTTTATCCAGTCGTCAAACCATATACCGTACCATAGCGAACATGTTTGACACGATCGCACATATCATTATTCAATATCGGGAGGGTCTCATCTCAGGCATCCTTGTTAGTTTGGCGTTAGTTGCAATTGTTTGGACGACAGGTTTAGTTTTTGGTGTATTGTTTGGCTGGTGGGCACATCAAAAAAAAGGTGTAGGCTCTTGGCTCAAAGTGTTTTGGTTTCTAATCTCAAGTAGTCCAATTTTAGTTATTTTGTTTTGGTTGCACTTCCCCTTGCAAGCCATGTTAGGAGTTGTCATCAAACCATTTATTACCGCAGCAGCTGGTCTTTCGGTTGTTAATATTGTTTTTGTTGCAGCCATAATAAAAGATAGTTTGGATGGACTGCCGAAACAGTATTTTATTGCCGGTAAAGTCAGTGGGCTAAGCGAAAAAGAAATATTTACTAAAATTAAATTTCCGTTGATGATGCGTGCCGTTATTCCGCAATTGCTTTTTCTGCAAGTGGCGATGTTGCAAGCCACAATTTTCGCCAGTTTAATTTCTGTTGAAGAGATTTTTCGTGTTGCTCAAAGAATCAACTCCATGATCTACAAACCAGTCGAAATTTATACAACCCTGGCCTTATTTTTTATCGCTATTTGTTTGCCACTTAATGTACTGGCTTATTGGCTGAAAAAAACTTATACCAGAAATCATTCCGAGAAGTAATATGATGCACGCAACTCATATCACCAAGATAATAGCTGGTAAGAAAATATTAAATAATGTTTCCCTATCCTTGGAAAGTGGTGAGATCATTTCTATTGTTGGTCCGAGTGGGGCTGGTAAAACGACTTTTTTGCGCGCCATTTCTTTAATTGATTTTCCGGATGCAGGATCATTGAAAATTGATGAAGACAATTATCAATTTCCGATTCGACAAGATGAATGTATTAAATTTCCATATCCAAATTTGACTATTGTTTTTCAGCAACTTTTCATTTGGCCGCATTTAACTATTAGGCAAAATCTAACGCTACCTTTGCGCAAGAATATCAATGAAAAGCATTTTGCAGAAATGGTCGATCTATTTCAGATGGATTCATTTTTAGAGCGCTACCCAAACGAAGTATCAATCGGAGAATGCCAGCGAGCGGCTCTGGTACGCGCTTTGCTCCTTAAACCAAATTACCTTTTACTTGACGAAGTAACTTCCGCGTTAGATATCGAACAATCTTATCTGATTCTTGCCCATCTTAAACAGATTGCCAACCGAGGAGTTGGAATAGTTATTGTGAGTCATGCGTTACACCTAGCAAGTAAAATTAGTGACAAAGTAATTTTTCTGGATGCGGGTAGTATTGTGGAAGAGGGAACTGGTGATATTTTAATTAATCCAAAAACTGAGCGATTAAAAAAATTCGTCAACGTTGCTCGGCAAGTTATTTAATACAACTTCGTAATAATAATAATTGATCTCTATGCTCACTTCAAAACAACTGGCCAAGATCACACGCCTGCAAAAAACTAAACAAAAACAATCGCGCACTATACCTAACAAAGGCATCATGATTAATTATTGTGAAAAGAAATTTATTGTTTATCGCACTGTGTTTGTACCGTATGAGGATTCAATTCTGCTCGTTAAAAAATATATGATTAAACCCGGTGAGCGTGTGTTGGATATCGGCACTGGCTGCGGAGTGATTGCTGTATTTTCTGCATACAAAGGAGCCAGTAAGGTGGTGGCTGTAGATACCAATTCTGTGGCAGTACGAGCTACGAACCAGAACGCTCACACTCATGGCTTCACAAAGATCATTGATGCGCGCTGTTCCGATCTATTCAACAAATTAGAGACCGGTGAAAAATTTGACGTTATTACTGTAAATTTGCCCTACCGTAACAAAGCCGCCAAGGATCTTGTGGAAGCTTCATTCTGGGACTCTGGGTTCCGAACCTATAAAAGATTTTTTTCAGAAGTAAGTAAGTACCTCAACCGCAACGGAAGAATTTATCTGGCACAAGCCAACTATGGAGACATTGCGATGATGAAGCGTTTAGCCAAAGCGGCGAGTTTTACAGTTAAACTCATTGGCAAAAAGACAATGCCCAAGGGAGATCCTAGGGTATTTTATGTCTTTGAAATAAAACGATCTGCACAAAAAATTAAAGTCGCCGGACCGATTAAAATGCCAGCCCTAGTAGGAAAGCAATCTGTAGCGCATTTCAAATTATACCTTTTAAGATTACGTAACGGAGATTATTACGCTCTAGAGAAAGGTCGCGTCAAAGGGACTGACTGGCCATTGGTTCGCATTCATTCGGCTTGTAATACTGCACAGATATTTCATTCCCAGCGTTGCGACTGTCATGCGCAACTACAGATGGCGATGGAAGTAATCCACCGCGCGCGTAAAGGTCTTATTATCTATGTGGTCAACCACGAAGGCAGAGGGGTTGGCGCCTTTAACCACATCCGCGTGTATCAAAAGCAAGACGAAGGTTATGATACGATTCATTCTTATCTCACATTGGGTTTGCCAGTCGATTCCCGCGATTACAGCGAGATCGAAGATGTTCTGAAGTGGTTTAAATTAAAACAGATTCGTCTTCTCACGAATAACCCAAAAAAGATATCCGCTTTGGAAAAGATGAATATTGAGATCCGGCGTGAACCACTCATCACTAAATTACATAAATATAATAAGTCGCAGATTGAGTTCAGAATCAAAAAACTTGGTCACTTAATTCCTCTCTCAAATAAACGGATCTAATGACTAAACCATTTCCCCAAACACCATATTTTACCCATTCTGACCTCCATCTTTTTGAGTTACCTCAGATATTTACCGCCGGTTCAATCTGGCTTGAGTCAAATATGGAGCACCAGGTTGCAACATTTGATCTCTTTGTCAGAAGCTTGCCGAAGAACAGAAATTTTTTATTGATGGGAGGCACAGAGGAAATAGTGCGTGGCATACTGAATTGGCGGTACACAGGTGACGAAGTAAGGTACTTACAAAAAAATAACATCATCACTCCTCGTTTTGCACGGTATCTGCGAGGCTTTCATTTCACCGGAGATGTCTATGCCTTGCCAGAGGGCACGGTATTTTTTCCGGATGAGCCAGTCGTGCGTATCACCGCACCGATCATTGAAGGAAATCTAATGACGATGTTCTTGATTAACGCCTTTACAAGTAATACCATTTTTTTATCAAAGGTGATCAGAGGAGTAATAGCAGCCAAAGACAAGAAATTTCTTGCATCGGCCAGTTTACGAGCTCAATCTAACGAATCTGCTTTTAAATTCGGCCGGGCAACTTATATTGCGGGTGGGCATGGTGCTAATATGATTCCGGCTTTCTGCAGGAAATATGATCTACCGTTTAGTGATCCTTCCAGAAAGACCTATCATGCTTTGATCAAATCTTTTTCTACCGAGACGGCAGCGATGAGCCGGGCAGCAGAAATTTTTCCAAATACGATGGATTTTATGGTTGATACCTACAATTTTGATAGAGGATTACAGCATGCTATCCAAGTTGCTAGTGAATTGAAGCGAAAGAAAAATTCAATAAAAGGCATCACCATTGACAGTGGTGATTTATACAAGCGTTCTGTGCAAGCAAGGAAACTGTTAGACAAAGCGGGTCTTAAAGAAGTAACGATAACGGTCGCGAGTAATTTAGATGAATGGAAAATAGACAATTTGTTGAGTCGAAGTGCACCGATAGACAAATTCATGGCTCTCACAGAAATGATAGCGTCAAAGGACGCTCCAAGCTTAGAAGCTGTTTATAAGTTAGCTGAGCTGCAGATAGGGCAGACAGTGGTTCCAAAAGCCAAGTTGGCTTCAGATAAGAGTAACTATCCTGGTAAAAAACAAGTGTTTCGAGTGTATCAAGATGGTGTGATGCAAAAAGATATCATCGGGCTTGAACATGAACAGTTGGGACGACCGCTGTTGAGAAAAATGGTAGAGCATGGAAAACTGATCTGTCGGTTGCTGACACTCAATGAAATTCGCCATTATGTTTTAACCCAGCGAGAAGAATTGCCGTCGCGCTTATTAAGCATCAAAAGAAATTATGCTTTTCCGGTTGGAGTGAGCCGTCAGGTTAATATACTCATGAATAAGGTTAGAAGGGCGCATATGTAGCAAAACGACATTTTTTAGAGCCGTCGCTAAAAAATGTTATCCACATATATCTAGAATTTATTTTGGCTAATTTTAGCTAAAAAATCAATGTTTTACTGTTAGCGCCGTCGCTACAGGATCATTGCACTTTTTAGGATAAGGAGTAAGACAAGATCATACTATGCGAATCCTAATTAAACGTAATATTATTGAACTCATTGGCCTTAGCTGGGTGGTAATATTGTCGGTTGGTATAGCCTATGGTTTGGAATGGATAGTAGTGCACTACAGCACGATTACTGCGGCATCAGCTCACTTGTTATTCGCGTTAACCTTGCCGCTTGTTTTATTTATCTTACAACAAGGCATGCGTAAATTGATGCACCAACCGCGGTTGGCTGGGGGAGTAAACATTGTTTTACCTAAAACGTTAGATGTAAATCCAGAAACCTTGCGGTCAGTGGAGGGGATTACTAAAAAGTTACAGGATCATTTTAGGCAAATGTATGCCATCAACCAAATCCATGTTTGTATATTTGATTGGAAACGGAAGCAGTATCAAGCGGTGTTTGATAAGTTCAGTTATTTGTTGCCACAAAATCACGCCTTGGTGTATTTTGCAAAACATTTTCACAGCATCTATACCACCGAGCGGCGCTCACCGTTGGCTGATGAAATGTCTGACGTGATGCATGCCGAGATGCTCGTGTTTATGCAAAAACACAAATTCGCCTTCATGTTACCACTCTACACCACCACCGATGTCTACGGTTTCGCCTTTTTCCGCCTGGATGAAATCAAAGATTCAAAATTATTAATCGAGGCTGATCAACCCTGCGTGAATCAAATCGGTTTAAAGTTTGGCCAGCAGTTACAACAGGTTTTAATTTACGATGCGATTGTGCTACATAATCAAAAACGAGTATGAATACTTTACGCGCCATGTTTTCAAATAAATCAGATAAGGTGTTGTTGGTATGGTTTTTATTATTAACTGGTTCAATAATTTCTTTAAATTTGTTTCATTGGTCATACAATGGTTATGGTTTAATATTTGTTTTTTTTCAAGCAGGTTTACCCTGTATTGGGACAATGATTGGATTTTACAGAATGAAACAATGGGGAGGATATAAAAGTATTGTTGGTAAATCATTATTTTTTATCAGTGTTGGTTTACTTTTTTGGTCTTTAGGAACGTTCATTTGGGTATATTACAATATGTTTTTATATGTAGAAGTACCATATCCATCATGGATGGATTTAGCCTATTTTCAAGTGCCTATTTTTTTGGGGATTGGTATTATTATGTTGGCAAATTTAACATCTATTCAAACACAAGTAAGGAAAACAAAAGAGAAAATATATTTCTTTCTAATCCCAATTTTAATGGCCATTGTAACTTATTACTTTATTTTTATGCAGTTACATGGAGGTGCAATCGCACTGTCTGATGGAGCTATAAAAATATTTCTAGATCTATATTACCCAGGAGGAGATATAGCAATATTAACTATCTTGATTATATTTTCAGGTTTAGAATTTAACTATATTGGAGAAAGATTAAAGTTACCCGTAACATTAGTCATTATCGGGTTAGTCGTTAATTATGTTGCAGATTTTTGCTTTTCTTATAGTACCTCAGTAGGCACTTACTACAATGGTAATTTTGTTGATTTATTATTTGGTATAGCCATGTTCACCTTATCATTAAGTGTTAGTAATTTACATCCTAAGTTGTT